>CALWEE010000188.1 GCA_944376975.1 uncultured Lachnospiraceae bacterium | reverse complement strand
AGAAAAGAAAGGAAAGGAGGGGGGGGGGGGGGGGGCATGCCCACAAGTGAGGCGGAGCGCGAAAGCGCTTCAAAGCAGCGCGGGAGAGGGCGACCGCGCATGCCGCGAAGACGAATACGAAAAGCAAGGAGAGAGACGATGAAGAAAAAAACTCTTCGATTTTATTTCACGATTTTTATAGCGCGTATGGCCACAGTCGCGTTGCGCCTGACCGGCCATAAAGCGACCCATTTTCCGGGACTGCTGGCCAATACCCTGTGCCCGGATTTCCTCGGGCAGATCGAGAAGCCGAAAAAGATCATCGGCGTGACCGGCACCAACGGCAAGACCACCGTGTGCAACCTGATCGGCGACGTGCTGAAGAAAAACGGCTATACGTATGTGAGCAACAGTGAAGGCGCCAATCTGAGCGAAGGTATCGTGACGGCCCTTTTGGCCAACAGCACGTTCTGGGGCAGACCGAAAAAAGATCTGGCCGTCCTGGAGATCGATGAACGGTATTCTCCCCATATTTACCCGTACCTTCAGCCGGACATACTGGCCTGCACCAATCTGTTCCGGGATTCCTACAAACGGAACGCCCATTCGGAATACATTGCCGGTATCCTGAACCGGGTGATCCCGGACCGGACAAAACTCGTCTTAAACGGCGACGATCTGATCAGCAATCATCTGAAACCGGCCAATGACCGGGTTTATTTCGGCATAGAATGGCAGGAAGATGAAGTATCCGTGACGGACAATATCATCAACGATATGGTCGTCTGCCCGGAATGTGACAGCCCTCTGGAATATTCCTTTATCCGCTACAACCATATTGGACGGGCCCATTGCAGCCGATGCGGTTTCGGGTCTCCGGAAGTGGATTACGACGTTGTCCGCGTGGACAAGGAAAAAGGCCGGATGACCATGAAAAACAAAGGCCGGGAAGAAGTATACCATATGGTCGGGACCAGCATCACCGACATTTACAATATGTCCACGACGGTGGCCGTTTTAAGGGAATTTGGCCTGAGCGCGAAGGACATTGACAAAGGGTTCGCCAAAGGGCGGATCGTTAAGAGCCGGTTCAATGTGGTCAAAGCCGGCGGCAAAGAACTGATCTTCACATTGGCGAAAGGGCAGAATCCCATCGCCTGTTCCCGGGTATTTGACTATATCCGCCAGCAGGAAGGAAGAAAAGCCGTTCTTCTTGTCATCGACGACTGGTTTGACGCGAAAGATTCCTCCGAGAATATCGCCTGGATCTACCAGGCCGATTATGAGTTCCTCAACAGGGACGACGTGAAGGCGGTCTGCTCGGCAGGCCCCCGATATCTGGATTACAAAGTAAGGATGCTTTTGGCCGGGATCGACGAAAAGAAGATCCACGTGGGAAAAGACTGGATGAACGCGGCGGAACTGATCACCGACGATATCCTTGCCCAGACCGACAAGATCTTTGTCCTGTATGACGTGGCGACAATGCACCTGGCCAAAAAGATCCGGACAGATCTGACAGCGAAACTTAAGGGAGGCAGACAGAAATGAAGATAGAAGTATTATTTCCAGAATACGCCAGTCTCTTTGGCGACAACGGCAATATGATGTATCTTAAAGCCTGCCTGCCGGAAGCCGAATTCATCCGGACTTCCCTGAGGGATGATCCCCGTTTTCTGAAAGAAAAGGTGGACCTTGTCTATATGGGCGCCATGAGCGAGACGGCGCAGGAAAAGATCATCCGCAAGCTGATGCCGTGGAAAGAACAGATCGGCAGACGCATCGAAGAAGGCATGCCGTTTTTGATGACGGGCAATGCCATGGAAGTGCTGTACAACTATATAGAAGACGGAAAACGAAAGATACCGGGACTGGGGTTGATCCCCTACCACGCGGTAAGGGATATGGATCACCGGTTCAACGGCCTGTATCTGGGCGAGTTTCGCGGCAAGCCGATCGTCGGCTGCAAGACCCAGTTTACCATGGCGTTCGGCGGCGACGAAAGCTGCTGCTTTTCAAAGACCCTCCGGGGGATTGGCATCAATAAAGGATCCAAAGCGGAAGGCTACCGGAAAAAGAACTTTTTCGGGACCAACCTGGTGGGGCCTTTGCTTGTGCTCAATCCGGAATTTACGAAATATCTCCTGGGCGTCATGGGCGTAAACGACCCGCGCCTGGCCTATGAGAAAGAAGTCATGGAAGCCTACACCTGCCGCCTCAGGGAATTTGAGGACCCGAAAACGGAGGTTTAAAACGGGCTTGTACTTGAATGTCTCATGCCCATATGATAAACTGGGCTTATGTGATATTACGCGAACGATACGAGGGAGATAGATTATGTTAGACGGAAAAAAGACACTATTCAGCGGCATGCAGGCAACAGGCAACCTGACGCTGGGCAATTATCTGGGCGCCCTTAAAAACTGGGTCACCCTGAATGAAGAGTATCAGTGCTTCTTCAGCGTGGTGGATATGCACTCCATCACAGTGCGCCAGGACCCGGCGGAACTGCGCAAACGGGCCAGACAGCTGCTGATGATCTATATCGCTGCGGGCCTCGATCCCGAGAAGAACTGTATATATTACCAGTCCCACGTGAGCGGCCACGCGGAGCTTTCCTGGATCCTCAGCTGCTTTACCTATATGGGTGAGCTCAATCGGATGACCCAGTTCAAAGACAAAGCCGCGAAGCACGCGGACAATATCAATGCCGGCCTGTTCACTTATCCGGTCCTGATGGCCGCGGACATCCTGCTCTATCAGGCGGACGTGGTGCCGGTGGGCAACGACCAGAGACAGCATCTGGAGCTGACAAGAGATATCGCCATCCGTTTCAACAACATATACGGCGATGTGTTCACCATACCGGAAGCTTATTACGGAAAACACGCGGCCCGGATCATGAGCCTCCAGGATCCGTCGAAGAAGATGTCCAAATCGGACGAAAATCCCAATGGCAGCATTTATCTTCTTGACGACCCGGATACGATCATGCGGAAGTTCAAACGGGCGGTGACCGATTCCGGCAAAGAGATCATATACAGCGAGGACAAGCCGGGTATCCGCAATCTTCTCGATATATACGCTTCCATGACCGGCTGTTCCGTGGAAGACGCGGTGAAGGAATTTGACGGCAAAGGGTACGGCGACTTCAAGATGGCTGTAGGCGAAGCCGTCGTGGAAGGCCTCCGGCCGCTCCAGGAACGCTATGTACAGCTTTCCAAAGACAAGGCCTATATCGACCAGATCATTAAAGAAAACAGCGAGAAGGCCGGCTATTTCGCTTCCAAGACCTTGCGCAAGGTCCAGAAGAAGGTCGGTTTTCCGGTAAAAGTAAGATAAACAGGAGGGGTGAGCGCCATGGACAAATATGTGGCATATGTGGGTTCATACACACGGGGAGAAAGCAAAGGCATTTACATATTTGATGTGGATGTGAAAAACGCGGTTTTAAAAGAAAGAGGTTTTTTTGAGATCGACAATCCGTCTTTCCTGGCCATTTCTCAGGACGGCAGATATCTGTATTCGGACTGCGACGAAGGCGTCGCTGCCTTCCGCATCCTGGAAGACGGCGGGCTGGAACTGATCAACAAACACTCCATCCAGGGCCTGCGTCCCTGCTATCTGCGTACGGACAAGGAAAACCGTTTCCTTGTGAGCGCGGGTTACTATGACGGCAAGCTGACCGTGTCCCGGCTGGAAGAAGATGGTTCCGTGGGCGACGTGACCGACGAGATCTTCATGAAGAGCATGCAGACGGTGATCTCCAAC
>CALWEE010000187.1 GCA_944376975.1 uncultured Lachnospiraceae bacterium | reverse complement strand
ACGATGGATCCGGAAAAACGGATCCTTCTGCGGGTGACCATGGACGACGCCAAACTGGCCATGCTCAATGAAACATTTGACACGCTCATGGGCGATAAGGTGGAACCGAGACGCCAGTTCATCGAGACGCATGCCCAGTATGTCCGCAATCTGGATATTTAACAGAAAGATGGAGGAATAAAAATGGACGATTTAAGTAAAGTTTTTGATAAGGTCCAGGAAGTGGACCTTCAGAAGACAATGGAAACATCGTATATCGATTATGCGATGAGCGTCATAGCCTCCAGAGCGCTTCCGGATGTGCGGGATGGCCTGAAACCGGTTCAGAGACGTATATTGTACGCCATGATCGAACTGAACAACGGACCCGATAAGCCCCACAGAAAGTGTGCCCGTATCGTCGGCGATACAATGGGTAAATATCATCCCCATGGGGACAGTTCCATTTACGGAGCCCTGGTCAATCTGGCTCAGGACTGGTCTACCCGATATCCGCTTGTGGATGGACATGGAAACTTTGGTTCGGTAGACGGGGACGGCGCGGCCGCCATGCGGTACACGGAAGCCCGTTTAAGCCGCATATCCATGGAGATGACAGCCGATATCGGAAAAGATACGGTCGATTTCGTGCCCAACTTCGATGAAACGGAAAAGGAACCGGCTGTCCTGCCGGCCCGTTTCCCCAATCTTTTAGTCAACGGAACGACCGGTATCGCTGTAGGTATGGCGACAAATATACCGCCGCATAACCTTACGGAAACGATCAACGGCGTTTTAAAGATCATCGAGAACCGGATCGTAGGCGACAGGGAAACAGAGATTGAAGAATTGCTGGATATCGTCAAAGGACCGGATTTCCCGACGGGAGCGACGATCCTTGGCAGGAACGGCATCAACAGCGCCTATCGCACCGGAAGGGGCAAGATAAAAGTAAGGGCGGTCACGGAGATCGAGCCCATGTCCTCAAACCGACAGCGCATCGTTGTCACGGAACTGCCCTATATGGTCAATAAGGCCCGTCTGATCGAAAAGATAGCGGAACTGGTAAGGGATAAACGGGTGGACGGCATATCCGACCTGAGAGATGAATCGGACAGACAGGGTATGCGCATCGTCATCGAACTTAAAAAAGACGCCAATCCCAATATCGTGCTGAACCATCTGTATAAACATACGCAGCTCCAGGACACATTCGGCGTGATCATGCTGGCTCTCGTCAATAACGTGCCCATGATCCTGAATTTAAAACAGATATTGGAACTTTATCTGAAACATCAGGAAGAAGTCATCACGCGGCGCAGCAAGTATGAACTGAACAAGGCGGAAGAAAGGGCCCATATCTTACAGGGTCTGCTCATTGCCCTTGATAACATCGATGAAGTGATACGCATCATCCGCGGTTCAAAAAATGTGGCGGAAGCCAAGATCGAGCTGACGGAAAGGTTCGGTCTGACCGACGCGCAGGCCCAGGCTATCGTGGATATGCGTCTGCGGGCTCTGACCGGTCTGGAACGGGAGAAGATCGAAAAGGAATACGCGGAACTGATCCAGAGGATCAATGAATTAAAAGCGATCCTGGCAGATGAGAAACTCCTTCTCGGCGTGATCCGCGATGAGATCACCATCATCCGCGATAAATACGGAGATGAAAGACGGACGCAGATCGGTATCGACGATGACGAGATCACGATCGAAGATCTGATCAAAGATGAGAATACCGTCATCACCATGACCCGTATGGGATACATTAAACGTATGACCATCGACAATTTCAGGAGCCAGAACAGAGGCGGAAAAGGGATCCGCGGCATGGCTACCCTGGATGATGATTTCATCGAAGAACTGATGATGACCAGTACCCATCATTACATCATGTTCTTTACGAACAAAGGAAAGGTTTATCGGCTGAAAGCCTATCAGATCCCGGAATCGTCCAGGACCGCGAGAGGAACCGCCATCGTCAACCTTCTCCAGATGGAGCCGGGCGAGCGCATAACCGCGTCCATTCCGATCCGGGAATATGATGAAGATTCGTATCTGTTCATGGCGACCAAAAAAGGCATCGTCAAGAAAACGCCGATCCTGGAATATGAGAATATAAGAAAAACAGGCATCCAGGCCATCAACCTGCGGGATGAGGATGAACTGATCGAAGTCAAGACGACCCATAACGACAACGATGTTTTCCTCGTGACCAAACAGGGAAAATGTATCCGGTTCAATGAAAAAGACGTGCGCCAGACAGGACGGACGTCCATGGGCGTCATCGGCATGAACCTGGAAGATGATGACGAAGTGGTCGGTATGCAGCTGGATATCCAGGGAGAAAGCCTGCTGATCGTTTCGGAAAACGGTATGGGCAAACGGACAAGCATGAGCGAGTTCAATGTGCAGCACCGGGGCGGCAAAGGCGTCCTTTGTTATAACATCACCGATAAAACAGGCAATGTGATCGGCGTCAAAGCGGTCCGGAAAGGACAGGAAGTCATGCTGATCACCTCCGGCGGCATCATCATACGTATGGCGGTAGATTCCATATCGGAGATCGGCCGTTATACTTCCGGCGTGAAGCTTATGGATATCGATGTGGAAAACGATATCAAAGTGGCGAGCATAGCCAAAGTCAGGGAAGATATAACCCAGGAGCAGGAAGCGGAATGAAGATAACCTATATCGGCCACAGCGGCGTCAGCGTGGAATATGAAGACTGGGTATGCGTTTTCGATCATTACAATGGAGATATACCCGAATTTGACAAAGACAAAAAGATCCTTTTCTTTGTCAGTCATTTCCACGCGGACCACTTTAACCGGGATATTTTTTCACAGAGAGAAAAATACGGACATATCGCGTTTATCCTTTCAAAAGACGTGAGAAGGCATATGAGCGCGAAAGTCCGGTCGGCATTATGTGGAAAAGATACGTTTTTTGTGGATAAAAACCGAAAATATTTTATAAATGTGGATGATCTTCATGTTTCCGAAGAAGGAGACGCCGATAAAGACATATGTGTTGAAACGCTCCGGTCCACAGATGAAGGCGTCGCGTTCATCGTTTCCATAAAAGGAAAAACGCTATACCATTCAGGCGATCTTCACTGGTGGACTTGGAAAGGGGAAACAGAAAAAGAATATGAGGCGATGACAAAGGCCTATACATCAGAGATAGACAGACTGAAAGGCCGTCATATCGACGTGGCGTTTGCTGTCCTGGATCCAAGACAGGAAGAAAGATACTGGATGGGTATGGACTATTTTCTCACCCATGTGGACGCGGATGTGGTATTTCCCATTCATTTCTGGAATGAATTTGGATGGATCGCCCGTTTCAAAGAACGGGAAGGCGCTTTATCTTACAAAGATAAAGTGATCGATATCCAATATAACGGACAGACATTTTACTTATAAAAATATCCGGCAAAAAAGGAAGAGACGCCTTTTATGCCGGATATTTTTTCAGCGCTGTTTTTCGGGATCGTAAGGATTTTCCTTCGTTTTGGAAAAGGCGAACAGCTGGGAACGGTACAGTGTATGATAACCGGACATGATGAAGGACACGGCCACCGTGATCATATAATAGTTCATCCCGTGGATGTCAAACATTTCAAACGCCATGAGCAGCGAAGCAAGCGGACAGTTGGTCACGCCGCAGAATACGGCGATCATGCCGCAGGCAACGGATATATTGGATGAAAATCCCAGTATGTTCGCGAACAGAAATCCGGATGTGGCGCCTATGAACAAAGACGGGACGATCTCGCCGCCTTTGAAACCGCATC
>CALWEE010000186.1 GCA_944376975.1 uncultured Lachnospiraceae bacterium | reverse complement strand
TCTGGAGACGCTTGCCGTCGGAGAGCACACGCTTGCCATCCTGTCCGATACCGGCACGGCCGCGACAACGTTTACGATACAGGCGGCATCCAAAACGCCCCAGACCGGCGACTTTGGCGCCGTCCGCCTTGGTATCGCCCTGATGATGGTTTCCGGCACGATCTTGTCCGCTTCCATCGTATTTTCCGTGAAACGGCGTTTTAAGGCGAGATAGCCGCTTCAGCAGAGGGCGTCCGCGCCTTTTGGAAGCCTGCGCGGAAAAGCTATGACGGTCAGATCTGTGATACATCCGGATAAAGCCGTCTTTCTGATCAGCCCGTACGGATGAAAAACGATACATTTGAGATGAAACCGTGTCTTTTTGAGGGCTATACGGATTAGAAACATGTTTTAGATGATATAACCGTGCCACACCAGTGACTTGCACGGTTATATCAAGAAATTTTCCTGAGGAACCGTGACCTCATGAAAAAAAGACGGTTGAGAAATGAAATTCCGCTCTGACAACCGTCAAGTAACGGCAAAAGCACGGTTGCCAGAACAAAAAAAGCGAAAAAAGCCTGAAACAGCCTCCCGGCCCGGGCCCCTATAAATTCCCGGGCCCCGAAAGGCACCCGGGCCCCGAAAGGCACCCGGGCCCCGGAAGGCACCCAGGCCCCGGAAGGCATCCCGATCAGATAACATAAGAGCAGCCCAAACGCGGATAGATCACCGCGTTTGGGCTGCTCTTTTATATTCACGCGTTCTCCCGACAGACTTCATCGACCGAGCAGGCAACCTGATGCTTGATCGGCGCCCACTTTACTTTTTTGAACAGGGCCACGATGGAGATCGGGATATATGTAAAGATAAAGATCGGGAATGTGAACATGTATACGATCTTCTTAAGGGTGGAACAGGAAAACTTTTTCCATTCCGTGTAAGTCGTCAGCGCCCCGACGACAAACAATGTGAGATAGCCGTTCATGACAGCCGCGCCCATAGCCTGAAGGGCTGCCGGGAGCACCTCACGCATGCTTCGAGGATCGTACAACGCCCAGGCCGCCACGCCGCCGTTGAACAGCAGGCTGCCCAGCGTAACGAAGACCGCCGGCGCGAGGGTCATCAGCATATCATAGCAGGCAAAACGTCGCTTTGCGCAAAGGTTCTTCAAAAGTCCCCATGAATAATGGCCGAACACCTGATAAAACCCTTTGGACCAGCGCAGACGCTGCTTCCAGGACTGCTCAAACGTCACCGGCTGCTCATCGTAGACCATGGCGTCCGCGCAGTAACCGATCTTGATGTCGTGCAGGATACAGTCTGTGGAAAACTCGATGTCCTCCGTCAACAGATGATGGATCCAACCGCCCTGGCTGTGGATCAGTTCCGCGTCCACCAAAAAGCCGGTGCCGGATATGGCGCAGCTCGTACCAAGGATCATACGGGAATTGTTCAAATAGACGCTCTCTCTCAGATACCACAGGGAATAACCCGCCGATATCCAGTTGGAACCGTAATTCTTGGTGTTCCTGTAAGAGGTGAGCACCTTGTAGCCGGCGTCATATTCATTGTTCATGGCCCGCACAAAACCCGGAGCCAGCAGGTTATCCGCGTCAAAGACCATATAGGCTTCATAGCCTTCATGGCCATGGTCTTCCTCGATCTTGCGGAATATATAGTCCAAGGCATAGCCTTTGCCCACGTGTTCCGTATCGAAACGTTCGTATACGATGGCCCCCGCGTCTCTTGCCACCTGGGCCGTATCGTCGGTACAGTTGTCGGCCACTACGAAAACGGCCAGCTTGTCTTCCGGATAATCCTGCCCCCGTATGGAGTCGATCAGGTAACGGATGACCGCGCTTTCGTTCCGGGCCGCGATGACCGCCGCGTATTTATGTTCCTTTCCGGCCGTGTGACGGACCGGTTTCCGAAGCAGGGCCACGATGAGGTAAAATGCCTGATACGCGTAAAAAACTACGAATAGGACAAAGATCGTCCAGTTAAAGTAATTTATAAAATTCTCCACGAATATCTAATCCTCCCACATCTTCATCGAAGTTCTTCAAAATATGCGCTCCCCAAATTATATTCATGTATTCAAAGAGTTATTATAGCATCCTTTTTTGTAAACGCAAGATAAAGCGGGAAAATGTAAGTATTTTCTAAGGAACAATTTATACTTTTTTTATAGATTCCGCCGGTGGGGCATGGTTTTTTGCCTTATCGTTTATCGCCCATGAAGAAAAGCGCGACGGTCCCCGGGCCGGAATGGGCGCCGATCGTCGGTCCGATGGTGCTGATCAGGAACTTTTCGATGCCAAACCGTTCTTTGATCAGCGACGCCACATATTCCGCGTCTTCTTCACAGTCTCCGTGGCTGATGAAGACGATATCGTTTTTGTCCCTGTAGCTTCCCATGGTCCGTTCCATATTATCTACAAGGGCGATGAGGGACTTTTTACGGCCCCGTACTTTGCCGATGGGGATGAGCCGGCCTTCGTCGTCCACGTGCAGGACCGGTTTGACTTTGATCAGGCTTCCGGCCACCGCTGTCAGGCGGGATACCCGTCCGCCCCGGTAAAGATGGAACAGGTCGTCCACCGTGAACTGATGGCATAAGTTCAGCTTGTGCTCTTCCACCCATTTCGCCGTCTCGTCGAGCGTCTCGCCCGCTTCTTTCATCTGCTGGGCCTTATAGACCACAAGGCCTTCGCCAAGGGAAGCCGCCAGCGTATCCACAACGATCACTTTTACGCCTTTTTCCGCGTAATCTTCATTAAGTTCCCGGGAAACCAGGACCGCGTTCCCGTAACTGCTGCTCAAAGCGGAGGAAAACGACAGATGAAGGACCGAGATCCCTTTGTCCAGATAACTTTGGAACAATTCTTTTAATTCCTCCGGGTTCGCCGCCTGCGTCGTGGGCATCTGCCCGTTGCGCATCATATCGTAAAATTCTTTGACGTCCAGTTTCTCCTCGCCGCCGTAGATCTTATCGCCGAGACTGTAAGACAGCAGGGCCTCCTTCATGTCCTTTTCTTTCAGATACGATTCCGGCAGGTCGCTGGTGGAATCGGTGGTGATCACAAAACTGCTCATAATATATTCCCCTTTCCGCCTGTAAAGGCCGATCATTTCTGTAAACTGTAAAACGTGAACCGGGCGCTGCTGATCAGGCAGCCGGTCTCGTCGGTGATCCGTACTTCAAAGTTCCGTATCTTGCGCCCCACCTTTAACGGCGAAGCCTGGGCGATCAGCTTTTTCGGCTGGAACGCCGGGTTCAGGAAGTGGATCATGCCGTCCACCGTCGTGCACACGCCGCCCACTGACGCGGCCGCGATGCCGCAGGCCGTGTCGGCCAGGGTGAACAGACAGCCTCCGTGGACTGTCCCGATGGGATTCATATGTTCCGGACGGATCTCCAGCTCCGCCTCGCAGCATCCGGAGGACTGGCGTACGATCCGCACGCCCACCAGACCGGCGAAGTCGTTTTGCCGCAGCAAGACCGCGTCGGCCCGGATCACCCGGGCGTCAACGCCCTCCGGCGTGTCCGCTTTCAGCCGGATACGCCCGTACTCCTTCTGGCCGCAGACGATCAGGGCGGCTTCCCCCGGTTCGCACAAAACGCGTTCCGCATCGCCTGTGACCCGCAGCCGGGACGTTTCGCTGTAAAAGATCATGACGGAAGCGCCCACCGCTTCGCCGACTGTCGCTTCCAGCCGTCCGGCCTCATCCAGATCTGCCGGCCGGATAAAGCCCCGGGTATGTTCCGACGTTTTAAGGCACAGTTCGCGCCCCGGTCCCAGGCCGCATGTCCATACCCGCTGCCCGGTCTCCTCTCCGACCGCCCTTCCGGCTTCCCGCGCGCCAAGGGCGAAGCAAAAATCCCGGCTTTGTTCG
>CALWEE010000185.1 GCA_944376975.1 uncultured Lachnospiraceae bacterium | reverse complement strand
AGCTTATGCCCCTCCCGCGCCGTAGGACCGTTTCCGCAGCCATGATCCACGATCAGGCCGTCCGCGAAACGCAGCGTCAGGTCCATATACCGTATGCCGTTCAAAAAGACAGACGGCACATGGAGCGTTCCTTCCGTTCCTTTAAGTACAGGGGACGTGAACACTTCTCCCAGAGGGATGTTCACATCGGCCGTACAGTTTTCAAAAGCGGTCTCTTTCTCCGGATCGGACAGGGGACGCAGGCACACCTTCATATTGGTCCGGTTGCCGCCCCTTCCCCGGATATAAACATAACGTCCCTGATCCAACGTGTCGATCAGGCGCTGCTGGATCTGTTTATAGGTTTCATTGTCCAGCGTGTTCACGCGGATCATTTCCCGGAAAATGGCCTCAAAATCCGGACCGATCTCCGGCGTCGGAAAGGCCATGATCGTATAGCTGGTCTTTTCCGGATCCATGAACTGGCGGACCAGCTTCGCCGACAGATTTCCCTGTTCCAGCGCCAGCTTCTGCTGTCTGGGAGACAGCCTTACCGCTTCTTCGCGTATGACCGGCGTAAAAGGCGCCTGGCCGAAGGTCTCGAAACAGGCCGGTCCCGCCTGGGAAGCCGCCTGATCGCGATACGTCTGGTACGCCATACGCTGTGCCCAAAGCTTTCGCTCCCAAAGGGCCTTGTCCATATATAAGCCGCTATCCTGTCTGTGGTCAAACGCGCGCTGGGGATTCACGTCCATACCCACGTAGCCCACCGGAACGTTCCCACGGGTGAGCGACAAGGTATCGGCCGGAAAGAACACCGGCTCCAGTCCCCGTTCCCGGAAATTGCGGATCACGGCTTTAAAGATCCGCTCGAAGCCGATACTGCCACGGACAGAAACGTATTTTTTGCCTTCCAGCGGTATGCCCATCACGTCAAACCCGCGGAAATAGCCCTCGGTAAAGGTATCCGCGATCAGCCGGATCTGGCTTTCGGGAAGGGTTTCAATAAACGCGGACAGTTTTTTCGTATCGTCGGAAATATAGTTTCCAAGAGAAAACAGATATTCCGGCGATGATGTGTCCACCCTTTCGATCCATTCCGTCAGACGGGACACTCCGGGATCCAGCTGGCTTCCGATACGCCGCGTTACGAATTCCGGCGCGTAATCGTGTTCAAACCAGTAGATCGCCTGCTGTACCTGCCGGGCCGAAGGAAGGTCTTCGTCCAGGAAAAGGTCATAGATCTCCACAAAACACTCACAGTGGACGACCAGCTCAAACCAGCGGCCTTCCATGGCCCACTGGACCATGGACTGAAGCTGTTCGCGAAGAAAAGACAGCAGTCTGCCGTGATCCTTTCCCAGTTTCCCGACGGCCCGGGCAAGATCCAGATAGCTGTCTTCATGATCGTCTTTTAGTTCTCTGTACAGTTTTTCCTGCTCTGCCTCAAGTTCTTCCAGGGACAGCGCGAAAAAACGCCCGTCAAGCAGCTTTTGGCACCGGTCGAATACGAGCAGGCACCACTTTGCCGTCCTGACAAAATAATCCCGGAAAGGTTCCGGCGCTCCGTCTTCTTCCGGTATCTGGGCGATACGGCAGCTGATCAGGTCGTACCGCTCCCGGAACCCATCCATATCTTTGTCATAAATCATCCTCACAGGTCCCACCTCTGTCTGTCCTTATAATATGATCCGCAGGATACCCGCCATTAAAACGGATAGATGCAGCAACGTGGATATCATGCAGATCAGACGTCCGGCATGCAGGAACCGGCCGCTGACGCTGACCCGGCTGATGGCCCGGGAAGCGGCAAACCAGCCGATCCCGCTTAAGATCAGCGTCACATAAGCCAACCCGCATATATAAATGTTCAGATTTCCGCCGGTGACGATGCCGCCGACCAGAAGGGCCGCCAGCGCGAAACAAGAGACGCTTCCCGCGGCCAGCGCGTATTCCCCGGCGTACGTCCGCCTTTTCTCTATTTTGGTAAAACTGTAGACTTTATCTGCCAAAGCATTTCCTCCTCACCCGGTTGACCACGTAAAAAGCCCCGTATCCGATCATGCCGCCCAGCGTGTTGAGGATCAGGTCATCCACGTCAAAGCTTCCCACTTTTAACATAAGCTGGAGCAGCTCAATGGTCAGGCTGAGAATGAACGTCAGCCAGGCCACATTGGCGAACCGGCGGTTCGTCCGGCTCACTATGGGCACCGCGAATCCGAAGGGCGTAAAGGCCAGCACGTTGCCGAACAGGTTCAGCATGAACGCTCCGAAACCCACGATCTCTCTGTATGTATAAAATCGCATGATCTCCCGAAATGGGATCAGATTGTAATGGTATCCGTCGACAGCCGTCCGGCCATAGGCTTCGCTGAAAAAGCACACATACGCCAGCACGCACATGTATATGGCCAGAAGGACTGCCGTTCCCCATTGGATTTTTTTCATGTCTCCACCTTTTTTCAGAATATGATCCGGGACCTCTCTTTAAGCAGCTTCCCGCCGAAAACGATGGATAAAACACCGACGGTCATGCCGCAGACCAGGGTAACGATCCCCAGCGCGATGCCCGCTTTCCCGATCCTGCTCATGGAATGATATACTTTTTCTTCCATAGTCGATCCTCCCTGTCCGTTGCTCATTTGGCGCCATACTGGGCGTAATGCGCGTCGATGGCTGATGTCAACGTATCGTCTGGGATGATCTTGCCGCCGCAGGGCTTATTATACAGGTATTCCACCACTTCCCGCATGTTGACGATGGCCGCCGTATCAAAGCCATACAGGTCTTTGACTTCTTCAAGGGCGCACTTTTCGCCGCCTTTGCCCACTTCCATACGGTCCAGGGATACGATGAGCCCGACGATGGTCACGTCGGCCGCTCCTCTTACTTTCGGGACCGTCTCCTCCATGGATTTTCCGGAAGTGGTCACATCTTCGATCATGATGACCCGGTCTCCATCCCGGAGACTGCTGCCCAAGAAGCTGCCTTTATCGGCGCCATGATCTTTTTCCTCTTTCCTATCCGAACAGTACCGGACTTCCTTGCCGTACAGTTCGCTGTAGGCGACAGCCGTTACAACGCCCAGAGGTATGCCTTTGTACGCCGGTCCGAAAAGCACGTCAAAATCATCTCCATATATGTTATGGATCGCTTTCGCGTAATATTCTCCCAGTTTTTTCAGCTGCCCGCCTGTAACATACGCGCCCGCGTTCATGAAAAACGGGGACTTTCTTCCGCTTTTCAGTGTAAACTCACCAAATTTCAAAACATCGCAGTCTACCATGAACTCGATAAATTCCTGTTTATACTGTTCCATTTTTAACCTCCGTATATGTTATGTTTTCCTGTCTTTCCGAACGCTCACGCTTGCGCGTACTTGCCGATATGGGAAAGGATCTCCGCCTTTTCGTCGGCGTCATCCATGGCCTGTTCAAACGTCATGCCCTTTTCCTTGAGAAGGCCGCCAAGCCCCACCAGCATCTCCGGCACGCGCGTGGCCAGGATCGTACCGGTCCGTTCGCCCATGCGGGTCACGTCCGCGCCGACCCGGCCGCCGATAAAGCAGTCAAAGGCATCGACCATCTCTGTGTTTACTTTCACCTTCCGACCTGTGAACCCGATGCCCGCCACCTGATGTCTGGCGCAGCTGTTGGGACAGCCGCTGATAAAGCATCTGGGAAGGATGTCTTCCACCCGGGCTTCCCGCGCGGCTTTCACGATCGCCTCGCAAAGCGCCTGGCTCATGTTCACGCCCATCTGGCATGTGGGCGTGCCGATACAGGAAACCGTCATGGCCACCGGCGCCCGCATCATGGAATCTTTCATCTGATCAAGCAGCGCTTCCGCCTGCTCTTTCGTCAGGTTGCGGACATATATCTCCTCGTCCATGCTCAGGCGCAGTTC
>CALWEE010000184.1 GCA_944376975.1 uncultured Lachnospiraceae bacterium | reverse complement strand
AATTAGACAAATATGACGCGGATAACGCGGGAAATATATACGGACGGGGACGGTCCGTACAAAAGGAGGTATCATATGGAACTGGAAAAATTACGTTATGAAGTGCAGGACGGCATCGGCGTGATCACGATGGATTACCCGAAAAACCTGAACGCCATCGACGAGCGGATGGCCGATGAACTGCTGTACGTGGTGGACGCCTGTGAAAAGGATCCCCAGGTAAAGGTCGTTGTCATCAAAGGCATGCCCAAGGCTTTTTCGGCGGGCGGAGACATCGGATACTTTTACAACATCATCCAGCAGGGCGGCGAAGTCAACATGGATTCCCTTTTTGATAAAGTGGGAAATGTGACCAACGGACTGAAGAAGATGAGCAAGCTGGTCATCGCCCAGGTGAGCGGGGCCGCGGCGGGCGCCGGCGTCAGCCTGGCTTTCTCGGCGGACTTTGTCGTATGCGCGGATAACGCCAAATTCATCATGGCGTTCGTCAACCTGGGACTTGTTCCGGATACCGGCGGTACGTATCTTCTTGTAAAGAGCCTGGGCGCGGCGCGGGCAATGGAACTGTGCGCGACGGGGCGGCCGCTTCCCGCGGCGGAAGCCAAAGCGGCCGGTATCGTTTATGATGTGGTCCCGGCGGAAGAACTGGACGATACGGTCATGAAACTGGCGAAAAGATTCGCGGCGGGTCCCCTGCTTTCCTATAAGAATATCAAAAAGCAGATCTATCAGGCCGCTTTCTATGATTATAAGAAATATCTGGATGAATGTGAGATACCGACCCAGGGCGAATGTGCCGCGTCGAAAGATTTCATAGAAGGCGTCAAAGCGTTCATGGAAAAGAGAAAAGCGGAGTTTACAGGCGAATGATAAAAACGCTCAGGCGGTCATCATAACACGGGAAACCGGAGGAGGGAAACACGTGAAATCAAAAGTAGTGACAAGAGAGGAAGCTCTTGAAAAGATCAAAAGCGGCCAGACGATCATGTTCGGAGACTGGCACGGTGAATTTTCCGCGGAAGAGATCATCACCGGCATGCTGGAAAAGGGCGTGACAGATATCCATGCCATCGCGGTATCGGCAGGTATGCCGGATCAGGGCGTGGGCAGGCTGATCAATGAAAAACGGGTGAAAAGCCTGATCACCACCCATATCGGCTTGAACCCGGTTGCCAGAGACCAGATGTTTGCCGGCGAGCTGGAGATCGAGTTCAGCCCCCAGGGGACGTTCGCGGAACGGATCCGCTGCGGCGGAGCCGGGCTGGGCGGCTGCCTGACGCCGACAGGCATCGGCACCGATGTGGAAAAGGGCAAAGATAAACTGACGATCAACGGCAAAGAATATCTGCTCGAGCTGCCGCTCCGGGCCGATGTGGCGCTGATCAAAGCGACAAAGGCGGACAAAGCCGGAAATATTTCTTTCCGCATGAATTCCAGGGCGACCAACAGTACCATGGCGCTGGCGGCGGACTGGGTCATCGTGGAAGTGGAAGAGATCGTGGAGATCGGGGAACTGGGACCGGAAGAGATCGACGTTCCCGCTCCGATCATCGATATGGTTTATGAACGGACCGGTGAAAAGAGATACCTGTGTCCCATGTGGCAGCGGCTGAAAGCCAAGGCGGAAGGAGGTAAGGCCTGATGGCAGGATTAAAAGGACGTGAACTGATCGCGTCAAGGTGCGCGAAGTTCTTTAAAGATGGAGATTTTGTCAATCTTGGGATTGGCCTGCCGTTGATGTGCGTGAATTACCTTCCGGAAGGCGTGGATCTCTGGCTGGAAGCGGAGATCGGAACAGTGGGCAGCGGCGCCACGCCGAAATGGGGCGAAGAAGATATCGACGTGATCGATGCCGGCGGTCAGCCTGCCTCCGTCATAAAAGGCGGAAGCGTATGCGATCACGAAACCTCTTTCGCCTATATCCGGGGCGGACATATCGACGCGGCGGTGCTTGGCACCCTTCAGGTGGATGAAGAAGGCAATATCGCCAACTGGACCATTCCGGGAAAACTGGTCCCCGGCATGGGCGGCGCCATGGATCTGTGCGCGGGCGTGAAGCGGATCATCGTGGCCACCGATCACTGTGAAAAAAGCGGCCGGTCCAAGATACTGAAAAAATGTACGCTCCCGCTGACAGGCGCCAAATGCGTGACCGATATCGTGACCGAAAGATGTTATTTCCAGGTGGGACCGGACGGGTTGATCTTAAAAGAGCTGGCTCCGGGATACACGGTGGAGGATATACTGGCATGCACGGAGGCGAAAGTCATCGTGCCGGATGAGATCGGCGTGATGGCCTGATCGTGACGATCGTGTGAAGTGAGATATTAAAAAAGACGAGGATGTTCCAAAAGTATGATCGCCTGGTTCAGATCATGGAAAGGGACATCCTCGTTCGGTTTTTATTTCGATCATGGAAAGGCCGATCCGATCGTGAACGGATCGCCGCCGGGATCAGCGATAGATGAAATCCGGCAGGCCGTCTTTGTAGGGTACGTCTTCTTCGCCCTGTATCAGCGGGAGGGCGTAACGGATAAAAGCGTCGGTCACATCACAGCCGTTTGGCGCGATCCAGTCAAGCGGCACTTTCTTTTCCGCGTTGCAGATCGCGTTCACGTCGGCGAGGCCGTATTTTAAAACGTAAGGCGCGTCGCTTTCCCGGATGAACGTGACCATCTTGCCGGTTTCGCCGGAAAGGGCGGCTTCCACCGCGAAGGCTCCGGCCGAAACGGCCTCCTGAAGATCCGTGGCGGAAAGACAGGCGGAGGAACAGCGCTGGCAGATGTTCAGTTCCACCGACCGCACTTTGATCCCTTCCCGGGCCCGGATCAGGTTTTCCAGATATTTGCCGGCGCCGGCCAGCGCCTTGTGGCCGAACGTATCGGTCCCGGTATCGCCGCCGTATTCGCAGATGAACTTGCCGGAAGCGTCCCGGATGCCTTCGGAGATGCAGACGAGCACGTTGGGCGTGAGCGTCAGGGCGCGTTTGATCTGGACAAAAAATGTTTCGATATCAAAAACCGTTTCCGGAAGATAGATCAGCAGCGGATTGTCATAGGGGAATTTACGCGCCAGGGCGCTGGCAGCGGTGAGCCATCCCGCGTGACGGCCCATGATCTCCACGATGGTGACGGAAGGCGTATTCTTATAACCGGATACGTCAAGCCCCATCTCCCGGACCGCTGTGGCCACGTACTTGGCCGCGCTGCCGAATCCCGGCGTGTGGTCGGTCATGACCAGGTCGTTGTCGATGGTTTTCGGGATGCCGATGACTTTTAACGGACTGGAGACGCTTTCGGCGTAACGGGACAGCTTGCTCACCGTGTCCATGGAGTCGTTGCCGCCGATATAGAAAAAGCAGGCGATATCCAGATCCTTGAATTTGCTGAAGATCCGGGGATAGATCGGGTCGGACAGATCTTCGGGAAGTTTGTAGCGGCAGGAACCCAGGTACGCGCCCGGCGTGACCCGCAGACGTTCCAGGTCTCCGTTTTCAGCAAGGGGTCCCATGTCAACGCAGCCGCCGAGAAGAAAACCTTCGATCCCGTTGATCATGCCGTAAACACGGCCGATGGAGCCGGACTCCTGAAGCCCTCTTTTTACAGCTCCGTACAGACTTCCGTTGATGACAGCGGTGGGACCGCCGGACTGGCCGATGATGATATTTTTCTTCATATTCAAACGTCCTCCTTGATCGTACAGCCATAAAGGCAGGATAAAGCCGTCTTTGGCGTTTCTATCATTACTATAAAGGATATCCCCCTGTTTGGCAATATTCGGATAAAAGAAAACTGGCTTCGGGCTGGTATTTTCGTTATAATAGGAAATACTAAAAAGGATCAAAGGCGGTGAAAGGAAGGAAAAGCGTTGGATAAACAGGACAGGAAAGAAAAGGGG
>CALWEE010000183.1 GCA_944376975.1 uncultured Lachnospiraceae bacterium | reverse complement strand
ATTTCAGCTATATTTTCCTGAAGGATCAGAAAGTGGGCATCATCGGACCGAACGGCTGCGGAAAAAGCACCTTGCTCAAGCTCATCGGCCAGATCGTTTTGCCCGATTCCGGAAGCGTGATCCATGGGGAGACGGTAAAGATCGGTTATTTCGCCCAGGAAGGACCGGAGATGGACGACGGGGAGCGGGTGATCGATCATGTAAAGGCCATCGGTGAGTATATCACCACATCGGAAGGGCGGATCAGCGCGTCCCAGATGCTGGAACGGTTTTTGTTCACGCCCGATATGCAGTACGCGCCCATCGGCAAGCTGTCCGGCGGCGAAAAACGACGGCTTTACCTGCTCACCGTCCTCTGTCGGCCGATCAATGTGTTATTGCTGGATGAACCGGGCAATAATCTGGATATCCCCACGTTGACCATACTGGAAGACTATCTGAACAGCTTTTCCGGCATCGTTGTCGTCGTTTCCCATGACCGTTATCTCCTGGATAATGTGGCGGACCGCGTTTTGGCGTTTGAAGGCGACGGCGTGATCCGGCAATACGAAGGCGGTTATACGGATCATATGGAGGCGAAGCGAAAACGATCCGATGAAAAAGCCGGGATCGATAAAGATCCGACGGAAAAACCCAGGCCATCAGCGAAAGACTGGCGGAAAGACCGGCCTGTAAAGCTTAAATTCACCTACAAGGAAAAACAGGAATATGAGACGATCGACGAAGAGATCCAGCGCCTGGAAGAGAAGATCGGAGAACTGGAAAAGGAGATGGCGGCCCATGCCACGGAACCGGGAAAACTTATGGAGCTGACCCGGGAAAAGGACGCGGCGGCTGCCGAACTGGAAGAAAAAATGGATCGATGGGTCTATTTGAACGAACTGGCGGAAAAGATCGAAAAACAGAAAAATATGCCATCAGGTATGGTATAATTCTGAAAATAATAGTATGATAAGTTTAAGAAACGGAAATTTAGCCCAAAAGGTTAGTGGAGGACAATATATGAGAAAACAACAATGGAAGGTCTGTCGTGGGTGGCCCCTGCCATACGGCGTAACGACAGGCGATGGCTGGGTCAATATTTCCATTTTCGCCGATGACGTCCCGACGATCGAAATATGGGATGACGTCGGCAAACGGCTTTCGGTGGATATGGAACCTTATTTTTTTCCAGGTTCGGTCTACGCGGTCCGTATCGAAGGCGAATGGCCCGAACACTGGAAATATCGGCTGAAGGTAAAGGATGACTATATGGCGGACGCCTGGCAGATGGGGAAAAGCAGACGCAGCCTGTCGGATGAGCGGTTTTGTGACGTAGATATGACCGGGTTTGACTGGCAGGAAGATCGACCGCCCCATATACCTTATAATAAACTGTACATGTACAAGCTCCATGTGAAGGGGTTCACGCGTCACGCGTCCTCAAAAGTCCGGAGTAAGGGGATGATCGGCGGCGTGACGGAAAAACTCGCCTACATGAAAGACCTGGGCATGAATGGGATCGAGCTGATGCCGGTATACGCCTTCGATCCGATGGTGACCGACCGGGCGACCCAGACGACGCGGGTCAATTACTGGGGCTACGGGGAAGGCTGTTTTAAACGTGTCCATCCGGAATACGGCACCATGGACGATCTGCGGGGCCTTGTCCGGCAGGCGCATCGCATGGATATGGAGATCTATCTGGAACTGCTTTTCCCGGATCATATGCCGGATCCGGAAAAGGTGGATATCCTCCGGTTCTGGGTGCTGAACGCCCATGTGGACGGTTTCCATCTGAGCCATGACACGTCCCCGGTGGATATGATCCTGAACGATCCGATCCTGTCGGACGTGAAGATATTCACAGAAGGGTTTTCCGGAGCGGAGCGCCTGAAAGAAGAACGGACGGCAGTCTGTCATAACGGATATCTGGAGGCCGGCCGGCGTTTCCTCAGAGGCGACCGGGACAGCTGCGGCGGCTGGATGGGACAGATGCTGGAGCGCAGGCGCGCGGGCGGTATGATCCGATACCTGGCGGTCAACAATGGTTTTACATTGATGGATCTGGTTTCCTATAACGAAAAGCACAATGAGGCCAACGGAGAAAACAACCGGGACGGCGCGCCGGACAATCTCAGCTATAACTGCGGCGTGGAAGGACCGAGCCGAAAAAAAGCCGTCGTATCCCTGCGGACGCGCCAGCTGAAAAACGCCTGGATACTCGCTCTGTTCAATCAGGGTACGCCGCTGATCTACGCCGGGGACGAATTCGGCAACAGCCAGGAAGGAAACAATAACGCCTGGTGCCAGGACAATGAAATATCCTGGCTGAACTGGCAGCTTCTGAAAAATAAAAAATGGCTTTGGGCGTTCGCGAAACGGATGATCGCGCTGAGAAAGTCCGAGCCGATCTTCGCGCCGGACCGTCCTTTTAAAATGGCGGATGTGGACGGACTGGGCTACCCGGATTTTTCCTTCCATGGGAAGCAGCCCTGGTTCGTGGAAGAAGGGCAGAGCAAAAACTGCGTCGGCTGTATGTACACCGGAAAAAATGAAGACGATACGCTGAAAGCGTATTATATCGCTTACAATATGTCCGACCGGATGGAACAGTTCCATCTTCCAAGCCTGCCGGAAGGCATGACCTGGACAATACTGGAAGACACGTCAGGCGAAGGCGACGGGCAAGGACCGGACCCGGATGGCGGCTGGCTTCTGGAAAGCCACAGTATCGTGATCTTTAAAGCGGTACGCGGACAATAAGGACAAAAAGACGCCCTGTCCGTATCGGGAAGTTCCATCCCGTATACGGACAGGGCGTTTTGTCAGTGAAGCTGATGTTTCCGGTAATCGTCACCCGGCGGAAAATCGCCGATGTAGGGCATCTCATGCCGGTCTTCGACGACCATGCCCTCCGGCGCGTCTTCCATGCCCGCGTGATCTTCGGTCATGTGGGTGACCCTGGGAAACCAGTGGGGGATCACCGGCCGTCCTTCATTTGATCGCATCCAAACGCCTCCTTTGTTTTGTATTAGTTTCAGACAAAGGAGAAAAAATATACCTGGTTTAATCTTCCGGATAATTCAGATGCCGGTCGTCGATGACATATAAAACCTGATCGAGAAACCGTTTTGCCAAAAACCGGGCCATGGGCAGGTTCATGTCCAGATAATTGCCGCAGTCCCTCGCGCAGGCGCCCGGCACATCCCCCTCAAAATCCCGTATGAACTCAAACATCTCCACCATAAGCGGCAGCGCGTCCTTTGAAGAAAGATCACCCGCGAGGACCAGATAAAAACCGGTACGGCAGCCCATCGGACCGAAATAAACCGTCTTATCTTTAAAAACCGGATGATTGCGCAGGAACGTGGCGCCCAGATGCTCGATCGTATGCACCTCCGCCGTATTCATGACCGGCTCCCGGTTGGGCCGCGTCATACGGATATCAAAAGTGGTGATCACCTCCGCGCCGACCCGATCCCTGCGGGACACATAAACACCCGGAAGCAGCTTCAAATGATTGATTGTAAAACTCGCGATCTTATCCATTAAAAAAACTCCTTTTGACATATACTGATTATGATTATAAATAAAACAACAAAAAGCGCAACTCCATAACCAGTTTTCTGTTGAATTTTACAACCCGAAAGAGTAAAATGTTCTATAAATGAGCAGCGCGGCTGTAAAATTCCAGGACAGGCTCAAAGCTTGCTTTTAAAGCCTGGACTGGAATTTTACGGACATGGGGCGCATGCCCACAGCGAGTCGACCGAAGGAAGACGAGCTGTGCGCTGCGAAGACGCGGAGCGCGGAGGCGCTTCCGCGACACAACCAAGGAAAGCAGCGCGGCGGCGCATGCCCACAGGTGTGACGGAGCGCGAAAGCGCGGGGCGCATGCCCACAGGTGTGACGGAGCGCGAAAGCGCG
>CALWEE010000182.1 GCA_944376975.1 uncultured Lachnospiraceae bacterium | reverse complement strand
TTTTTTGGCGCGCCGGAAAAGTACCGGGCGCCGGAAGGGGGCGAAAGCCTGGAAACGGTCTGCGAAAGAGCCGGCGATTTCATACGGGAGGTCAGCGAAAAACATAAGGACGACGAACGGATCTTCATCGTTGCCCACGGCGCGGTGAACAAGGCCATGATGCGCTATATCCGCCAGTCCGACCTGAAAGATTTCTGGCAGGGCGGCCTTCAGAAAAACTGCGGCGCGACCATCGTGACGTTTTCGGAAGGGGCTTATCATATCGCGGAGGAAAACACCGTATTTTATTAAGGCCCGCGTCAGAAAAATGTCAGAAAATAGCGGCTTGCCCGGTATAAGCCGGCTATGTTATACTGGACTCAATAGATAAGTCATAAGAAGGGATGAAAAGAAACGTGAAGATCATTTCATTTGCTGTTCCGTGTTACAATTCGGAAGGTTATATGAGAAAATGTATCGATTCCCTGCTGCCTGGCGGAGATGACGTGGAGATCATCATCGTCAATGATGGCTCGAAGGACGGGACCGCGGCCATCGCTGACGATTACGCCGAGCGTTTCCCGGGGATCGTCAAGGCGGTCCATCAGGAGAACGGCGGCCACGGCGAAGCGGTGAATGCGGGCCTGCGGCATGCCAGCGGCATGTATTATAAAGTGGTGGATTCGGACGACTGGCTGGACGAAGAAAGCCTGATCCGGGTCATCGCCAAGCTGAAACAGTTCGTGGACGACCGGAAGCGGGTCGATCTGATGATCTGCAATTATGTTTATGAACATGTGACGGACGGCACCCATAAAACGATCCGTTATACCAACGTGCTCCCCCAGGGCCAGATCTTCGGCTGGAGCCAGGTGGGACGTTTCCGGGTAGACCAGAACCTGCTGATGCACTCCCTGATCTACCGGACAAAGGTGCTGAGAGAAAGCGGCATCCAGCTGCCGAAGCACACCTTTTACGTGGACAATCTGTTCGCCTACGTGCCGCTTCCCTATGTGCGCAGCCTCTATTATATGAACGTGGATCTGTACCGTTACTATATCGGCCGGGAAGACCAGTCGGTCAACGAACAGGTGATGATCGGCCGGATCGACCAGCAGATCAAGGTGAACAAGATGATGTTTGACGCCTACAGCCTTCCGGAGGACGTGTACAACCATCGGCTTTCCCAGTATATGTTCAGTTATCTCGCCATGATCACGCTGGTGACCTCCACCATGCTCATCGTCTCCGGAACGGCGGAGAACAAGGCGAAAAGAAAAGAACTGTGGCATTATTTTAAAGAGGCGGACCGGAAGATGTACGGCAGGCTGCGACTGGGCCTTCGGGGCATCGCGGGCAACCCGCCGGGCGAGCTGGGCGCCAAAGTCTTTACCCGCCTGTACCGGGTATTCCAGAAGATATATAAATTTAACTGAAAAAAACTTGACAAGGCGCATCGTATTCTATAGTATTGAAACGATGCGTTTTGTTTATGTTTAAAAACAGGAGAAAAAAATGAAACTGGAAAGTAAGAAAGAATTCCCTTATTCCATGGAAACCGCGTGGGCGGCGCTTCACAGTCCGGCGAAATTGGATGTGAATCCCGGCGCACAGGTGCGTGAGATATCCGATACGGAATGGGAAACCCATGATACGGAAACCGGAGTGGTCACAACGTATACCGCGTCTTACGATGAGTCGGGTAAAGTATTGACGATCGAAGGCGCGGGCGACGGAAAATCCGGCCATGATTTCATCTATCTGACGCTTGAGCAGGTCGATCCCGATCGGGTTTCTCTTGAAATCCTCATTGAGATCAATACAGGCGTACATCTCATCGCGAAAGCGCTGGGCGCCCTGTTCGCTAAACCGATGAAGGATATCATGTGCAAGCACATTTTCCACAATTTCAGCGCGCTTTGCGAGGGAAAAGAAACGAAACAGATGTCCCATGACGAATTAAAGGACATCGCGAAGAAAACATTTGAAAAGTAAAAACAGGAGGGCAAATGTTATGAAAGACTACAATAAAAGCGGATTAAAAGCGATCGGCGTGATCATGGTCATCTTCGCCATCATCTACGCTATCGTTGGCACACTGGCTTTGGCGGGCGCTATTTCCGGCGCGCTTCCGGGACATGAGACACAGGAGATGCTGATCGTTATCCTTGGATACGCGGTGGCGCTTCTCGCGCTGATCTGCGGTATCGTATGTATCGGCGGCAATGTGGGCGCGGCTAAAGTTTTCGGCCTGATCTTCGCTGTGCTGGGCCTTGGTTCGCTGATCTATCAGCAGATCGGTCATGATACGTTCAGCGTGTTTGACTGTCTGGCCATGTGCTTCGGCGTCGCGATCTACAGCATCGCTTCCAAGATCGACAAATAAGACAGGACTGAAAAGGACCGGAACGTTTCCGTTCGCGCGGAGACAGACCGGCCTTTTTTTATAGATATGAAATACAGGAGATAAAAATATGAGACTATTTGCCACATTCAAAAATTATAAAGCGGCGTATCTGCCGAAAGATATTTTTTCGGGGATCGTCATCGCGGCGGTATCCATTCCCATAGCCATGGGATACGCTCAGATCGCGGGACTGCCGGCGGTGTACGGGCTGTATGGATCGGTGCTGCCCATCCTTATGTTCGCACTGTTTTCCACGTCCCGGCAGTTTATATTCGGCGTGGACGCCACGCCGGCGGCCATTGTGGGCGGCGCCATCGCCTCTCACGGGTTTATCGCGGAATCGCCGGAGGCCATGGCCTACATACCCATGGTGGCTCTTTTTGCCGGTCTATGGCTGATCCTTTTTTATTTTCTCCGGGCGGACAAGATCGTAGATTTCATATCCACGCCGGTCATGGGCGGATTTATCAGCGGCATCGCCGTCACGATCATCCTGATGCAGGTGCCGAAGCTGATGGGCAGCCCGGCGGGCCGGGGCGAATTGCTGGAACTGTCCAAACATATAGGAAACGCGCTGGGGCATATAAACGGACTATCCCTGGTCATGGGAGCGGGATCGCTGCTTTTATTGATCCTGGCAAGGAAATATATTCCCAAATTCCCCATGGCCATCCTGGTCATGGTATTGGGTGTATTGGCCACGCTGTTTTTCCACGTGGATGAAAAAGGCGTGACCTTGCTGGCGGCTGTGGAACCGGGACTGCCCGCCCTGCGTATCCCGCGGATCTTCCAGGTGGATCTGACCCACGCGGCAGGCCGGGGGCTTATGGTCGCGGTGGTGGTGATGGCGGAAACTGGTCGCGGTGGTGGTGATGGCGGAAACCTTGCTGGCGGAAAATAATTTCGCCGTGAAAAATGGGTATAAACTGGATATCCGTCAGGAGATCCTCGCATGCGCGGCGGGCAATCTGAGATCATAGCCTTGTTCCACAGCCGGAGACAGGCGCTTCGGGAAAAACTGCTCCGGGAGCGGGACAGAAAAAGGGCGGAAACCCGTATTTTGAGGTTTCCGCCCTTTTTGCCGATATTTATGTCCGGTTTTTCGCCGATCGGCTGTAGATAAGCCCTTCGGCGGTATCGATGATGGTCTCGCCCGTCTGACCGGCGTCGGCTTCGATGTCAGTAATCCCTTTTCCTGTATTGGGATGGAACTGGGAGTAGGTGAAATCCACGGCAAAGATGAGCATCAGTATCGCGCATACGATCATGACCAGACGTTCGTTTGCTTTCGAGAGCAGATTGTCGATGATCGGCGCGACCACGTAGGTGATGGCCAGACCGCCCAGGCCGAACACCAGAAGGCCTTCCGCGCATATCCTGCCGTTCAGGTTCAGGAAATAGCCGCTGTAGTCCCACCATTTCGTACCGCCGTTGGCCAGCTCCATAAAGTAGGACGTGTAATATTCCAGGCAGCCGCACAGGACGACGGTGGCGCCAAACATCAGCGGCGGATGCTTCCGGAAC
>CALWEE010000181.1 GCA_944376975.1 uncultured Lachnospiraceae bacterium | reverse complement strand
ACAAGGACTATATGAACGCGGCCGCTTCCTATAAACGGTATCTGGTCTTCGTTCCGGATTCGGACGAAGCCCTCTACTACCTGGGACGGACCTATCAGAACCTGACCGATTTTGAGAATGCCCGGACCTGTTATGAACAGGTCATCGACATGGAAGGCGGGAGCGAATACGCGGATGAAGCCAGGCGGTATCTGGACCAGATCGAAGAAACCCTTTCCGGGGCCGGGACAGAAACCCAGGATGCATCTGCCGATACGTAGGCATATATACAAAAGATCGACCAATGAAAAACATGGGTCGGTCTTTTTTTTTCAGGAGGAGGGAACATGATGGAAAAAGGTTATCGGATCCAGGGGGCCTGTCTGATCGTGGACGTGCCGGATGAACTGGATCATCATCAGGCGGAACGGATCCGCCGGGAAACGGAACGGATCCGGCGCGGCCGGCCGGTAAGGTATCTGATCTTTGATTTTTCAGACACGTCGTTCATGGACAGCTCCGGCGTGGGCATGCTGATCAACCGTTACCGGGAACTGTCGGCTTTGGGCGGACGGGTGGCCGCCGCGGGCGTGGGCCCGGGCGTGAAAAAACTGTTTTCCGTTTCCGGACTGTCCCGGATCATCACTTTTTATCCGGACGTGAAGACGGCGGTTTCCGAACTGTGGGAGGAATAGGGATGAAAAAGAATGAGATGCGGCTGCTCTTTGACAGCTGTTCCGAAAATGAAAGCTTTGCCCGGATGGTCGTGGCCGCGTTCATCACCCGGCTGGACCCGACATTGGAAGAAATGGCGGATGTAAAGACCGCGGTGTCCGAAGCGGTGACCAACTGTATCATCCACGGCTATGAAGGCCGGGAAGGGAAGATCGAACTGAACGGATGGCTCCGGGACAGGGAGCTGACGGTGGAGATCGTCGATAAAGGCCGGGGCATCGCGGATGTGGAGAAGGCCATGGAACCGTTGTATACCAGCCGGCCGGACCTGGAACGGTCCGGGATGGGATTCGCTTTCATGGAAGCGTTCATGGACGAGCTGAAGGTGATGAGCGCCCCGGGGAAAGGGACCCGGGTGTGGATGCGGAAACGACTGAGCCGCGTCTGATCTGCCCATGGGATTTCTTGAATTGCTGACGGCTGCCCAAAACGGAGATAAACATTCAAGAGATTTACTGATCGAAGAAAACATGGGACTTGTATGGAGCATTGTCAGACGCTACACCCACAGAGGCTGCGAGGCGGAGGACCTGTTCCAGATCGGCGCGATCGGCCTGATGAAGGCGATCGACCATTTTGACATCGGCTTCGGCGTAAAATTTTCCACGTATGCCGTGCCCATGATCAGCGGGGAGATCCGCCGCCATCTAAGGGACGACGGCATGATCAAGGTGAGCCGGTCGGTGAAAGACCACGCCTGGCAGGTACAGAAAGCCCGGGAAAAGTTCGGCCATGAGCATGGCCGGGAGGCTTCGGTGAGCGAACTGTGCGCCTGTACCGGGCTGGATACGGAAGACGTGATGACGGCCCTGGAAGCGGGGGCGGAGGTGGAATCCCTTGATAAGACGTTATTCCAGAGCGACGGCCAGCCCATATCCCTGATGGACAGGCTGGAGGATAAGAAAAACGCCCAGGAAGCCGTCACGGATCATCTGCTCATCGCCCAGCTTTTGGATCAGCTGGACAAAAAAGCGCGGGAACTGATCATCCGCCGGTATTACTGCGGACAGACCCAGACCCAGATCGCGGAAAAACTGGGCGTTTCCCAGGTGCAGGTATCCCGGCTGGAAAAACGGGTTTTAAAACAGCTTCGGGAAAAAATACTGAAAAACGCATAATCCCGTCCGATACAGGAATAATAAGGCTTAAAGGAGGAGAGAACATGTATCGGACAAGGCAAAGCCATATTTTATTCTGCCTGATGCTGTCAGCGGCCATCATCGCGGCCATGCTTTTCTGGTGCGGCCTGGGCGTCGATCCTGGGAGCGGCGGGGAAAGGTACGAAGGGGCCGTCTTCGTTCAGGAGCAGGATGACCGATGGAGCATATGATCTATCTGAAGATGGAGCAGAGCATACGGACGCGGGAGCGCCGGATACGCTTAAAAGACCTGGCGTCGGTCTGGTGCGCCGTCCCTTCCATAAAGACGAAAGTCGAAAATATAAGGTTATTGGATCTGCCCGATGGCCGGAAGGAAAAAAACGTGGTTTCCGTGCTGTATGTGATCGGGGAGATCGACAAGACCCTGGCCGGTGAAAAAGACGGGTACCATGTGGTGTCCGTGGGGGAACAGGACTGTGTCATAAGCCGGATGCCGGAAAAAAGCAGCAGCCGGCCGCTTCAATATATCCAGGCGGCGTTTGTCGGCCTGACCGTATTTTTCGGGGCGGCCTTCGCCATCATGACGTACAATGAAGATGTGGACGTGAGAGGCGTTTTTGAAAAAATGTACACGGTCTTTTCCGGGCACGTCCCGGAGAGCGGCGGCATATTGGAGCTGACCTATTCCATTGGGATCGGCATCGGACTGCTGGTCTTTTTCGGCCATTTTGAATGGGGAAAGCGGCAGAAAGATCCCACGCCCATGGAAGTGCAGATGCGTCAGTATGAAGAAGACGTGATCGCCACGGTGGTGGACGCTTCGGCGAGAAGGGGCAGGGAAACCGATGTGGAATGAATGGTTTTTGGGCGCGGTGGGGCTGGCCTGCGGCGGTATAGCGGCGGCGGGTCTGGCCACCTTCATCACCAGCATCGGCGTTGTCAGCCGGCTGGCCCAGGTGACCCGTACAGCCTGCCACATCAACCGGTACGAAAATATCTTTTTCCTTGGATGCGTGGCCGGGAATCTGTACAGCCTTTATGTATGGCCGCTGCCGCTTGGCAAACCCGCCCTTGGCCTGTCCGGCCTTTTTGTGGGCGTTTTCCTCGGGTGTATGATCGGCGGCATAGCGGAAGTGCTGAACGCCATACCGGTCTTTTTCCACCGGACAAGGCTCCGGCTGGGGCTTAAAGCCCTTGTATGGGCCATTGCCCTTGGAAAAGTCGCCGGCGGTATTTTTGATTTTCTGATCGCGCCGTAAATGGACAGATGAAGGGAGAGACATATGGATAAACAGGAATATCAGGAACGGGTGAAAACGATCACGCCAAAAGTACGGTCATCGGTGACGTTTATCCGGGCGTTTTTCACAGGCGGCCTCATATGCGTCATCGGACAGGCCCTTTACAATATGTTTTACAGGATGGGCCTGCCCCATCTGATCGCCAACAATTACACGACTCTGACGCTGATCGCCGCCAGCGTCCTGCTCACCGGGTTTGGGCTGGTCAGCCCGATCGTCCGGTTCGCCGGGGCCGGTTATCTGGTGCCGATCACCGGGTTCGCCAATTCGGTGGCTTCGTGCGCCATTGAGTTTAAACGGGAGGGCCAGGTGTTTGGCATCGGCAGCCAGATCTTTGCCATAGCCGGTCCGGTGATCTTGTACGGGACCATCACGTCGGCGCTGTTCGGCGCGCTGTATTACGTGATCGTTCAGATCGGCTGAGGTGGCGGTATGGATAGAAAAAGACAGGGAAAACATACGTTTTTGTTCCGGCGTCCGCCCGTGATACGGGAAGCGGCGGGCATCGCCGGCGAGAAAGAAGGAAAGGGGCCGCTGGGCCATTGCTTTGACGCGGTGGCGTCCGATCCCATGCTTGGCATGAAAAGCTGGGAGGAAGCGGAATCGGCGCTGATGTACCGGGCGGCCAGCCTGGCGCTTCATAAAGCCGGACTGAGGCCGGAGGAAGTGGACGCCCTTTTCGCCGGGGACTTGCTCGGCCAGTCCATCGCCACGTCTTTTGGGCTGATGGACCTGAAGATCCCCCTTTTCGGCCTGTACGGGGCCTGCTCCACCATGGGCGAAAGCCTGATGCTGGCGGCCATGATGATCGACGGCGGCTTT
>CALWEE010000180.1 GCA_944376975.1 uncultured Lachnospiraceae bacterium | reverse complement strand
TGGGGGGCACGACCGTCAAACTGGCGCTCGTTTCAGGAGAAGGCCATCTTGAAGATATGTGGGAGATCCCGACGCGCACCCAGGATAAGGGTATCCGGATACTGCCGGATATCCGCGACGCGCTGAAGGAAAAGATGAAAGAGAAAAACCTGAAGAAAGAAGATATACAGGGCATTGGCGTAGGCATTCCGGGGCCCATCCTGGCGGACGGGTCCGTGGACGGGTGCGTCAACCTGGGCTGGGGCCGCAAAGCGGTCGTTCGTGAACTGAGTGAGGAAATGGACGGCATGCCGGTGGCCGTGGCCAACGACGCCAATGTGGCGGCGCTGGGCGAACAGTGGCAGGGCAGCGGCAAAGGCCATGACAGCATGGTCATGATCACGCTGGGCACCGGCGTGGGCGGCGGTATCATCCTGGATGGAAAGATCCTGGGCGGTTTTACCGGATCGGCCGGCGAAGTGGGCCATATCTGCTGTGTCGCCGAAGAAGATCTGGACGAAAAAAACTGCAACTGCGGCAATCGGGGCTGCCTGGAACAGGTGGCGTCCGCTCCGGGTACGGTCCGGCTGGCAAAGAAAGTCCTTCGGGAGACGGACCGGCCGTCCCTGCTCCGGGGGAAAAACGACTTTACGGCGAAAGACGTGTACGACGCGGCCAAAGCCGGGGATGAAGCGGCAGCCTATGTGATCGGCCGGGTGGCCGATTATCTGGCGAAAGCGCTGGCCGGCATCACGGCGGTGGTGGATCCGGAGATCATCGTGGTCGGCGGCGGCGTTTCCAAAGCCGGCACGTTCCTGACCGATCAGATCAAAGAAAGATACAGCGCGTACGCTTTCGGCCAGTTGAAAGCCATTCCCATCGTCCCGGCTTCCCTTGGCAATAAAGCCGGCGTGATGGGGGCTTCCCGCCTGATCTTAAGCGTATCCGGGGAGGGAAGACGATGATGGACCATATGGAAGTATTTCAGACGCTTGGACAGAATATGCGCGTCCTGTACGATGAACCCATGGCCGACCATACCACTTTCCGCGTGGGAGGACCCGCCGACCTGATGGTCATCCCGGAAAATGTGGAGCAGCTGCGCCAGGCCATCCGGCTGTGCCGAGACGCGTCGATCCCATGGTATGTCATCGGCAACGGGAGCAACCTGCTCGTCAGCGACAAAGGCTACCGGGGCGTCGTGATCAAGATCTGCCGGAATATGGATCTTATCGAAAAAGAAGAAAAAGGCGGACGGCTGCGCGTCCGGGCCGGAGCCGGCGTTTTGCTGGCCACCCTCGCCCGATCCGTCTGCGACGACGGATGGACCGGTTTTGAATTCGCCACCGGTATCCCCGGGACACTGGGCGGCGGCATCACCATGAACGCGGGCGCTTACGGCGGCGAGATGAGCCAGATCTTATCGGGCGTCACAGTGTTCACGGCGCAGGGCGCGATCGAAGAATGGCCGGCCGACCGGCTGGAACTGGGCTATCGGAAAAGCCGGATCCAGAAAGAAGAAGCCATCGCGCTGGAAGCGGTCATGGAATTTGAAAAAGGCGACATCGGGCAGATAAGGGAGACCGTCCGGTCCCTGGCCGCCGAACGCCGGAAAAAACAGCCGTTGGAATATCCCAGCGCCGGAAGCACCTTTAAACGGCCGGAAGGGTATTTCGCCGGCAAGCTGATCCAGGACGCGGGGCTGAAAGGCTACCGGGTGGGCGGCGCCCAGGTTTCCGAAAAACACAGCGGTTTTGTCATCAATGCGGACCACGCCACGGCGGCCGATATTTATCAGCTCATGCGGGACGTGGGCGCGATCGTATATAAAAAGTTTGGCGTACGCCTGGAACCGGAAGTGCGGCTGCTGGGCGAATTTTAAAAAACTTTTGGGGGCGAAAGATGAGATTTGTGATCGTCACGGGAATGTCAGGAGCGGGAAAAAGCTCCGCTTTGAAAATGCTTGAAGACGCCGGTTATTTCTGCGTGGACAACCTTCCGGTCCCTTTGCTGACCAAGTTCGCGGAGATATCCGATTCCGCGGAAAATGAACATGTGGCTATCGGTATGGATATCCGAAGCGGAGAGGGACTGGAAACGATCAGCCAGGTGCTGGAAGATGTCCGGACGCTGGGCATCCACTACGAGATCCTGTTCCTGGACTGCAGCGACCGGGTGCTGGTCAAACGGTACAAAGAGACCAGACGGCAGCATCCGCTGGCCGTGGGCGGCCGTATCGAGACCGGGATCGCGATCGAGCGGGGGAAGATGGAATCCCTGAAAAAACAGGCGGATTATATCATCGATACCAGCCAGCTCCTTGTACGGGAACTGAAAGCGGAGATCGACAAGATCTTCATAAACAACGGAACGTACCGGAACTTTTATATCACGATCCTTTCCTTTGGTTTCAAGTACGGCATCCCTTCCGATTCCGATCTGGTCTTTGACGTCCGTTTCCTTCCGAATCCGTATTACGTGGAAGAACTGAAACCGTTGAGCGGGAACGATGAGCCGGTGTATTCCTACGTTATGGCCTGTAAAGAGGCGGGGGTGTTCCTGGAGAAGATCACCGACCTGATCCTTTTTCTCATCCCCCAGTATATCCAGGAAGGGAAAAACCAACTGGTGATCAGCATCGGGTGTACCGGCGGAAGGCATCGGTCTGTCACCCTGGCCAACGCCCTTTATAAAGAGATGGGCGGTTCACCGTACAGCGTAAAGATCGAGCATCGGGACGCGGATAAGAGCGCGCCAAGGAAGGCTCAGTGAAAGAGGCGAGTACATGTCATTTTCCAGCCAGGTAAAAGAAGAACTTTCCCGTCAGATGAGCCCGGCCAGGCATTGCCGCATGGCGGAACTGGCGGCGCTCATCAGCGGCTGCGGCAGAGTTATCCGGGATAAAACAGGCGGGATTTCCATCATCCTCCATACCGAAAATGTCGCCGTCGCAAGAAAGTACTTTACATTATTGAGAAAAACATATATGATAGAGGCGAGAATTCTTGTCAGAAGCTATGTTCATGTCGGGAAAAGCCGTTCATACATCGTGATCGTCGATAACGACGCGGTCGCGCGTAAGATCCTCCTTTCCCTGAAGTTCATGAACGCGGGTTCAGAAGTCGTGGGCGACTGCCATATGGTCAGCCGCGTCCTTCTCAGGCAGACCTGCTGCAAACGGGCTTTCCTTCGGGGCGTTTTCCTGGCCGCCGGGTCCATGAACGCGCCGGAAAAGACGTATCACTTCGAGATCGTATGCGGCGGGGCGGAGCAGGCCGAGCTGATCTCGGAGGTCATGAAGGCTTTTGACATTGAAGGCAAATTGATTACCCGCAAAAAGTACCACGTCGTTTACATTAAAGACGCTTCCCAGATCGTGGACATGCTGGGCGTCATGGACGCCCATGTGGCCCTGATGGAGATGGAGAACGTCCGTGTCTTAAAAGAGATGCGCAATTCAGTAAACCGGCGCGTGAATTGTGAAACAGCCAATATTTCCAAAACAGTGTCTGCCGCGGTCCGGCAGATCGAAGACATCCGGTTTATCAAAGCAACGGTTGGGTTTGGTGAGTTATCCGACGGGCTGAAAGAGATGGCCGAGCTGCGGCTGGCCTATCCGGAAGCGTCGTTGGCGGAATTGGGTAAAATGTTATCGACACCTGTGGGAAAGTCGGGCGTAAACCATCGGCTTCGTAAACTGGGTGTCATTGCGGATGAGATCCGAGCGAATGAAAAGTGAGAACCGGCATCGGTTCATTTCGCGTCCATAATGAAAGGTAAGAAAGGCAAGGTACACAATTATGGTTTCTAAAGACATCACGATCAACATTCCCAAGGGACTCGAAGCGAGACCGGTAGCGGTACTCGTACAGGTTGCGAGCAAATACGAAAGCAGTATCTATGTGGAGATCCGAGAAAAGAAAGTCAACGCGAAAAGCATCATGGGCATGATGAGCCTGAGCCTGGAAGAAGGCGAA
>CALWEE010000179.1 GCA_944376975.1 uncultured Lachnospiraceae bacterium | reverse complement strand
ATTCTATATCAAACGGGAAAATCTGTGAAGAGAGAAATTACCTGTAGAAACAGTTCAGGTATTTGAGATAAAACAAGGTGCGCCAGCATACATCGCTGCCACACCTTGTTTTTTGCCTCAAATTTATAGTCTACACCGTAGACGCTTTTCACATAGTCTGGTATTTCATAGGTGAATACCCTCTTAGGGTTCAGTATGAGCAAAGCAAAGATTTCAAATTCCTTGACCGTCAGCGGAATTACCTGGCCCCGCACCGTAACAAGGCGCTGTTCTAAGCAGAAGTATAAATCACCTTCCCGGATTTCCGTCAATGGCTGATTGGCCTGCGGCGAGACGAAATACCGGCCTTGAAAGAGTGTTGTGCATGGGACATCAGCCAGAATCTCTTAATACTTCTTTATGTTCCCTGCCGTCTAAAGCCACTCCTTTTTTCACCCGTTGCCCCGATCAGGGTTCCGCCGCTTTATTGACGCAGGCGATCGCGTTCAGGCTGCGGGGATAGCCGATATAAGGCAGGCACTGGGAAACGACCCGGATCAGGAAATCCCTGTCGTTACCCATATTCATATTGCCTTTGGAATGGGCGATGAGCTGAGGCTCACAGCCGCCCTGCGCCATCAGGAAACAAAACGTGATCAGTTCCCGTTCAGAAAGGGTCAATCCCTTCCGGGTATAATAGTCGCCGAAACAGTTGGCGGCAAGCCAGCGCTCGATGTGACCCTTCTTCCACGCTTCTTTCATATGCTCTCCGAATATCTCCGCCTGGGCCCGCGCTCCTTTTTCAAGCCGGTCCGCCAACGTGGTCATCGCCTGCCCTTCAAGAGGCAGCCCGATCCCCATTTCTTCAAACACCTGGTTGGTCTTATCCAGAAACGGAAGCATCCTGCCGTATCCGATATAATCCGTTGCCTGGTAGACGATCTCTTTGATCGACACCGGAGTCAGCCCGTTCTTAAGCGCCTCAGGGAGCATTTCTCCAAAAACTTTATCGCCGCCGCAGCCGATGAGCGCCGCCAGTATGGCCATATATCGGGGCTTCGGCTCAAGCTGCTGCCCTTTTTCGCCTGGTACTTCCTCAAAAGCGAAATGTTCAAAACGTTCCATAAATTCCGGATCTGTTTGATGTCTGTCCATTTTCCATTCCTCCTGAAATGTGATGTATGTTTAACGTCCCTGGATCTTCTGACCGCCGGTACTCCACACATGCTGTTCTTTCGCGGCTACAGGCGTATTCTGCGCCATCACGCCTACCAGTTTATGCGGAACATACGGTTCTTCCAGCCAGGCGGTCTCATCTGACGTCAGCGTAAGCCCTACCGCTCTGGCCGCGCCTTCGATATGCTCCAGCCGGGTCGCGCCGACCACCGGCGCCGTCACCTTTTCAAGCAGCCACGCCAGGGCGATCTCCGTCATGGATACGCCGCGTTTTTCCGCCAGTTTTGCCACACGGTCAATGATGACCTGATCCTGCTTCGCCGTAGCGTCATATTTAAATTTGGCATAACTGTCTTCACGCAGCCGTCTGGACGTTTCGCCCGGATGTCGGGAAAGACGCCCGCCTGCTAAAGAGCTGTAGGGCGTCATGGCAATAGCGTCCTGCGCGCAGAGCCTTGCCATTTCCCGTTCTTCCTCACGAAAGATCAGGTTATAGTGGCCCTGAACGGAAACAAATTGGGGGAACCCTTCTTTTTCCGCCAGATCATTTGCTTTGGCCAGCTGAAAAGCGAAGCAGTTGGATATGCCGATATAACGGACTTTTCCCGCCCGCACGACCCGATCCAACCCATCCATGATATCGTAAAGCGGCGTTTCATGATCCCACATATGATAGATATACAGATCCACGTAGTCCATCCCGAGATTGAGCAAACTGGTATCGACCATATTCTGGATATGCTGCTGACCGGTGATCCCGGCAGCAATCTCCTCCTGGGTGCGCGGCAGGAATTTGGTTGCCACCACCACCTCCTCACGTCTGGAGAAATCTCTCAGGGCACGTCCCAGATACTGCTCACTGGTGCCGCTTTGATAAGCTATTGCCGTATCAAAAAAATTAACGCCCAGTTCCAGTCCCCTCTTGATGATCTGGCGGGAATGCTCCTCGTCTAGCGTCCAACTATGCTGGCCGTTTGTCGGATCTCCAAATCCCATGCAGCCCATACAGATCCTGGATACGTTCAGGTCCGATCGGCCAAGTTTGGTATACTGCATACGATCTCCTCCTTATTCCAGCCCGTTATAACTTTCATCATCCACCGGCCCAAGCCATTCATTGGCTGTCTCCTCTCCCGGGACTTCCACCGCGATATGGCTGAACCAGCTGTCTTTTTTGGCTCCGTGCCAATGTCTGACTCCGGCCGGGATGGTGATGACCATGCCCGCTGTCAGGCTGACGGCAGGCTTGCCTTCTTCCTGATACCATCCTTCGCCGGCGGTGCAGATCAGGATCTGTCCGCCGCCCCTCCTGGCATGATGGATATGCCAGTTATTGCGGCATCCCGGCTCGAAAGTGACGTTTGCCAGAAACACCGGGCATTTACCGGCCTCTGTCAACGGATTCAGATAGGAATCACCGGTAAAATACCGGGCATAGGCTGCGTTGGGCTGTCCAAGACCAAACATATTTTCTTTGTCAAACCGTTCTTTGTCATTTATCCGCATGATATATCCTCCATTTCTTGATCCATTTTCAAAAGTTATTTCCAATCATTTCCATGTGGTCCATCTTACTGTTCCAGGCTCTTTACCCAGGCGGCCACATCTTCATCCGAAACACCTGAGGCAAAGCGCGTACCTTCCTGCCAGTCTCCGGTTCCGGCCAGCTCTGCCAACCGTTCGCCGCTGTCACCCATGCCGGAGCTTGCTGACGTACAGAAAGGAATGACTGTCTTGCCCGTAAAATCGTTGGCTTCTATAAAAGCGTTTACCGGCCATGCCGCATTCCCCCACCATATGGGGTACCCGATGTAGACTCTTTCCACAGCCTGCCAGTCATCCACCGTTTCCGTTACCAGTTCCACATTCCGGAGACTTTCATCCGCGTACTCCCGGGATACCCGACTCTGATCATCATTATACTCCAGATCCTCGTCGGTATAGGGATCGGCCGGTTCCAACTCAAACAATTCCCCGCCTGTCGTATCCGCAATCGCTTTCGCCACACGCTCCGTATTACCTGTGCCGGAAAAATATACGACAAGAGTTTTCCCTCGCGCCGCGTCGTTATCGGCTTCCGTCTCGATGGGCGCTTCTGTATCGTCCGTCTCTATCGCGCCCGATCCGTTCTCCGATACTTCCTCTGTCTCTGGTTGTATCTGGTTTTCATTTCGACCGTTCCCGCATCCGATCAGCATACTTACTATAAAAACACCTATTGTCAGAGATAACCATCTGTTCTTTTTCATGGAAAATGACCTCCTTCGTCACATGATATATCGGTCCACTCCGATCCATTTTCATTTTTATTATAGGGTCGATCGGATCCAATGTCGAATACTTATATATTATCCATATCCATAAAAAAATTTTATAGGCATGGGCCTACAGGGGCTTTCGGGCTAATTGAAATCCTTACTGCAACATTGAAATTGTAAATGCACATTGGAAATTTTATGAAATTGTAAATGCACCATGGCATCGGTAAATGCAACGGTTTTGGCCTGTTTTTCCAAGGAATCTGTTGCTTTTCCGCCCTGTCCCGTGTAAAATCCCATATATGAAGGCAGCACAAAGTCCGGACTGCATTTCTGTACTTTTGCCGAAGTTGTAAATGCACCCCGTTGGGATAGCGTTTTTCAGGTTTTCTTTGTCCTGCCTTCCTATATGTGTTTCCGGCTTATTTCTTAAGTAATGCCGGGGTTAGATGAATGGAATCGGGCGGGATCTTCTCAAGGCCAAGCCGTTCTGCGGCTTCCTGGCCAGAGAGCTTCACAAACAGATCAATCGGTGCCTGTCCGGTCCATTTT
>CALWEE010000178.1 GCA_944376975.1 uncultured Lachnospiraceae bacterium | reverse complement strand
TTTGACGAGCAGTCCGTCGGCATGGCCGTGGTAGCAGCCTTCAAATTTGATGATCTTGTCCCTTCCGGTATAGCCCCGGGCCGCCCGGATGGCGCTCATGACCGCTTCCGTCCCCGAATTGACCAGCCGGACCATCTCGGCCGAAGGACAGGCTTCCCGGATCATTTCACACAGGACGATCTCGCCTTTTGTCGGCGCGCCGAAACTTGTCCCCTTTTCCGCCGCTTCGCAGATGGCGTCCACCACCTCCGGCCTGGCGTGCCCGAGGATCATGGGCCCCCAGGAGCCCACGAAGTCAATATACGTGTAACCGTCCGCGTCGCTGACATAAGCGCCTTCCCCGCTCTCGATAAAGGGCGGCGCCATATCCACGGCGCGATACGCCCGAACCGGGCTGTTCACGCCCCCGGGCATGACCTGACATGCCCGTTCATATAATTCCTGGTTTTTTCCCATCTTTCTGCCTCCTCACATCGTCGATCTATTGTTTTTTCAGCCATCTGGCAATATCCAGGGCATAATACGTGATCAGTATTTTGGCGCCTGCCCGCTTCATGGCCGTCATGCTTTCCATGACCACTTTTTCTTCGTCGATCCAGCCGTTTCCCGCCGCCGCTTTCATCATGGAATATTCCCCGCTGACACTGTAAGCGCATAAGGGCAGCGGATATTTTTCCGCGATCATGGATACCACGTCCAGATAGGCCAGGGCCGGTTTCACCATGAGGATGTCCGCCCCTTCTTCCACATCCAGCCCGGCTTCCACCAGCGCGTCTTTTTTATTCCGCCAATCCATCTGATAGGTCTTTCGGTCTCCGAAAGCCGGCGCGGAATGGGCCGCTTCGCGGAACGGGCCGTAAAACGCCGACGCGTATTTGATGCTGTACGCCATGATCAGCACATCTTCATAGCCGTTTTCATCCAGTGTTTTACGTATATGGCCGATGCGTCCGTCCATCATGTCTGAAGGCGCCACGATATCCACGCCCGCCTGGGCGCAGGAGAGGGCCGTCCTGGACAAAAGTTCCAGCGTCTCATCGTTGAGTATCCTGCCGTCCCTGATCAGTCCGCAATGGCCATGACTGGTATATTCGCACAGACAGATGTCGGCAATGCAGACCATATCCGGATAGGCTTCCTTTGTCTGTCGGATCGCCCGCTGGACGATACCGTCCGGCCGGTAAGCTTCGCTTCCCACCGCGTCCTTATGGTCCGGAATACCGAAAAACAGTACGGCCCGTATGCCCAGGTCCCATACTTCTTTCATATGTTCCGCCAGCGTATCCAATGTATAATGAAAGATCCCCGGCATGGACGGGATCGGTTCTTTTTTTCCTTCGCCCTCCATGACGAACACGGGATAGACCAGATCCGAAAGACCTACGTCGTATTCATGGATCAGATCCCGGATATTCTCATTTTTTCTCAGCCGTCTCGGCCGTCTTGTCAATTCCATTTTCCGCCACCTCCACAAGGCTGTTTATCAATCCTTCAGTTGTATATTCCCCGGCGACCTTCGTCACCTCAAGTCCCATTTTTGCTGCCTGCGCCGCCGTTACCGGGCCGATGCAGACCATCTTCGGGAACGTTTTTTTATCCATGCCTTCAGTCATCCGGCAAAATGCCCGGACCGCCGAAGCGCTGGCAAAGACGACCATGTCCATGTCTTTCAGGCTGTTTCGGAGCAATTCTTCTTTTCGGGTATCCAAAACAGTCATATAAGCCGCCATATCGACCACCGAAAAACCGGCGGCCACAAGCCGTCCGGACAGTTCCTCCGACGCTTCCCTTGCCCTGAAAAGAAGGATAGACGCATTCCCTGAAGCTGCTTTGGCCGCTTCTGTTTTCAGCGCTTCCGCCAGATCAGCCGCCGTATAGGGATCCGGCATCAGATCCGCCTGGAAACCATAGCCGGCCAGGCAGCGTCTTGTCCCCTGTCCGATCACGGCAAACCGGACCGACGCGAGCTGTCGGAAATCGACCTTCCGCCGTTTGAGACATTCAAAGAATACCCGGACGCCGTTGCCGCTCGTAAAGACGATCCAGTCAAAAGGCTTCAGCCGGCCTTCCGTTCCCAAAAGATCGTCGGCCAGTTCTTCATCCGGTCTGGGATAGATCTGTATCAGGCTCAGGTCCACCGCTTCTCCGCCCAGCTTCCCGATCTGTCCGTGGAGCTTGCGGGTAAGAAAACGGGTGCCGGTCAGCAGGACGCGCTGTCCGAAAAGCGGTCCTTTGCCGAACCAGTCCAGCTGCCCGGAAAGGCCGGCTACGCCGCCGACCACAAAAACGGCCGGCGGACAGATGCCCGCTTCCCGGGCTTTTTCTCCGATATCGCCCAGTGTTGCCGCGACCACCTTTTGCCGCGCCGTCGTCCCTTCCTGGATCACGGCTGCCGGCGTATCCTCCGCCTTGCCTTCCCGGATCAGGTTTTTCGCGATCGCCTCCAGGTTGGATACGCCCATGAGGAAGACAAGGGTGCCGTTTTCCCGCGCCAGGGCGTGATAATCCACGTCCGAAGACGGTTTCCCCGGCTTTTCATGTCCGGTGACGATATGTACGGAAGATGCCAGTCCCCTGTGGGTCACGGGTATGCCGCCGTAAGCCGGCACGCTGTAGGCCGAAGAAACGCCGGGAACGATCTCCCAGTCTATCCCTTCCCGGCCAAGCGCCAGCGCTTCTTCGCCGCCCCTTCCAAAGATCAGGGGATCGCCCCCTTTAAGCCGGACCACCGTCTTTCCTTCCATGGCCTTTTCGATCAGCAGCATTTCGATCTCGGCCTGCTTCATATGATGATGCCCGGCCTGTTTGCCCGCGTAGATCAGCTCCGCGTTGTCATCGGCTTCATTCAAAAGGCTGTCGGAAGCCAGATGGTCGTAAACGATCACGTCCGCTTCCTGTATACATTCAAGGGCTTTTCGGGTAACAAGTCCCGGATCTCCCGGCCCCGCGCCCACCAGATACACTTTTCCTGTCTTCATCGGTCTGACCGCCCTCCTTCTTTTCCGTCATGATCATAGGCGTCCCACGCCTGACGGCCCAATGTTTCCGCTTCGTCCATCCGGCCTTTCCCCGTCTTTCGGATCGGGTGTATCCCATCCGGAGCGTAAACCGTATGTAAGATCAGTCCGCCGGACGGATCCTTTTTGGCCAGCGCCGCCGCGGGCGCGTTGCAGCTCCCGCCGCAGGCTTTTAAAAAGCTCCGTTCCGCCGCCAGCTGGGCCCAGGCCGCTTTATCGGTCACAGCCTGGCATATCGCCTCGATATATCCGTCTTTTTCCGGAAAACGGCCGGGTTTTCGCGTCTGCGCCGCGATGATGGCCTGACCGGCCGCCGGGAGCATCACGTCCGTATCCAGATATTCATAATGGAAACGCTCGTACCACCGTCTTTCTTCCGGACTCTCCCACTCCCGCAGCCGGCAAAGCCCGGCCGCGGCAAGGACCAGCGCGTCGTACTGCCCATCCGCCAGTTTCTCAAGCCGGGTCTTCACATTTCCCCGGACGTCTTTAAAGGTGAGCTGGGAATACGTGGCCGAAAGCTGGATCCGACGTCTTAAACTGCCGGTCCCCACCACGGCGCCAGGAGGCAGATCTTCGCACCGCGTCCCGTCCCGGGTCACGACCACATCCCGCGCGTCTCCCCGTGGGAAAACCGCGCCGATCTTCGTCCCTTCGGCAAATTCCATGGGCATGTCCTTCGCGCTGTGTATGGCCATGTCGATCTCCCCGGCCAAAAGCGCTTCTTCAAGCTCCTGCGTGAAAACGCCTTTGCCGCCGAAAGATGTCAGCGACTGGTCCTGGTTCCTGTCCCCTTGAGTGGACATGGGACGGATGACGATCCGCGCCTCCGGAAAACATTCCCGTATGCTCTTTGCCGCGATCTCTGTCTGTATGAGGGCCAGACGGCTTTTCCTCGTTCCGATATACACTTTATAGTTCATGCTCTTCATCGCTTCCCTCTGCCTTTTCCAGTTCTTTTACCCACGCCTCCCACGACGTTTT
>CALWEE010000177.1 GCA_944376975.1 uncultured Lachnospiraceae bacterium | reverse complement strand
TCTTGAACAGGACAGAGACGATGACATGGATTTCTTTTCCCGGCCTTGCCGCGACCGGATGTGTCCGGCACGGTTTTTCCACCCGGGAAGGCGGCGTAAGCCGGGGCGTTTACCGTTCCATGGACTTGTCTTACACGAGAGGCGACGATAAGGCGGCGGTTGACGAAAATTTCCGCCGGTTCTGCGCCGGCATCGGGATCGATCCGGCCAGCCTCGTATCTACCCAGCAGACCCATACGACCCGGGTCATACGGGTAACGGAAAAAGACAGGGGCAACGGCATAACCAAACCCCAGGCATACGCGGATGTGGACGGTCTGGTCACAAACGTTCCAGGGCTGCCGCTCATAACGTATCATGCCGACTGCGTGCCGCTGTTCTTTGTGGATCCGGCGCGCAAAGCCATCGGCCTGGCCCATTCCGGATGGAAGGGGACGGCCGGAAGGATCGGGGAAGAAACGGTAAAAGTCATGGGCCGGGAGTTCGGTTCCCGGCCGGAAGATATGGTGGCGGCGGTGGGGCCTTCCATATGCCGGAAGTGTTACGAAGTCAGTAAAGATGTGTACGCGGCGTTTGCCGACCGTTTTTCACCGGAAGATATGAAAGCGGTGTTTGACCGAAAGGAAAATGGGAAATATCAGTTGGATCTGTGGGAAGCCAATCGGCGCGTGCTCATGGAAGCCGGGATCCGGCCGGAGAACATATCGGTCACCGGCTTTTGTACCCATTGCCATCCCGATCTTCTCTGGTCCCATCGGGCCCTCGGAAACGCCAGGGGAAGCCTGGCCGCTTTTCTCTGCCTGACAGAAGGCGGGGAAGAAAGGAGCAGCCATGGAATATAAACATATCATCAAGACCGTGGAGCCGGGCAGTATCGGCGATGAACTGGAGATCCGGCCGGGCGACCGGCTCTTGTCGATAAACGGACAGGAAGTCCGGGATGTTTTTGATTATCATTATCTGATCGACGACCCGCTCATTCAGCTGGTCATCGAAAAACCGGACGGCGAGGAGTGGGAACTGGAGATCGAGAAAGATCCGGATGAAGATCTGGGCATCGGTTTTGAAAACGGCCTGATGGACGACTACCGGTCGTGCAGCAACAAGTGTATTTTCTGCTTCATCGACCAGCTTCCAAAGGGTATGCGTCCGACAATGTATTTTAAGGATGACGATTCCCGTCTTTCTTTCCTTCAGGGCAATTACGTGACGCTGACCAATATGAAAGACGAGGCGCTGGAGCGGATCATCCATTACCATTTATCGCCGATCAACGTTTCGGTCCATACGACCGAACCGGAATTACGATGTATGATGCTCCACAACCGGTTCGCTGGCCGGCTGATGGATCAGCTCGCCAGGCTTTATGAAGCCGGCATACGCATGAACGGCCAGGTCGTTTTGTGCAAAGGGATCAATGACGGCGCGCACCTGAAAAAGACCATCGAAGACCTGGCAAGGTTCATGCCCATGATGGAAAGCCTGTCCATCGTCCCGGTGGGCCTGTCCCGCTTCCGCGCGGGGCTGTATCCTCTGGAACCCTTTGAAAAAGCGGACGCGAAAGACGTATTGGATCTGATCGAAGGCTTTCGGGAACGTTTTTACGAAGAATACAGCACCCATTTCGTCCATGCCAGCGATGAGTGGTATCTGCTGGCAGACCGGCCCCTTCCAAAAGAGGAAGATTACGATGGCTATGTCCAGTTGGAAAACGGCGTGGGCATGCTGCGTCTCCTCCACGAGGAATTTACGGAAGCCCTCGGGGGATCTTATAAAGCGCCTCAGGGTTTTCACCGGCTGACCATAGCCACAGGCTGCCTCGCGGCGCCCTTCCTTGAAAAACTGGCGGCAGATTTTAACCGGCGTTATCCGGATATCCAGATCGGGGTCCGGGCCATCAAAAACCGGTTTTTCGGAGAGCGGATCACCGTATCCGGCCTGCTCACCGGACAGGATATCATGGAACAGCTAAAAGACGTTTCCCTGGGCGAGAAGCTGCTTTTGCCGGTGAACGTGCTGCGCAGCGGCGAGGACGTGCTGTTGGACGATATCCATGTATCCGATATCGAAAAAACTTTACAAGTCCCGGTGCGTATTGTACAATCAAACGGGCAGGACCTGCTGCGGGCCCTGCTGTTTCAGTGAACATAAGGAGATCAGAATATGAGTAAACCGATAGTTGCCGTAGTTGGACGGCCCAATGTGGGTAAATCCACATTGTTCAATGCCCTTGCCGGCCGGCAGATCGCCATCGTGAAAGATACGCCCGGAGTGACCCGCGACCGGATCTACGCGGACGCGTCCTGGCTGGACCGGTCGTTTACCCTGGTGGACACCGGCGGTATCGAGCCGGAAAGCAAGGATCAGATCCTCACATCCATGCGGGAACAGGCCGAGATCGCCATCGAAACGGCGGATGTGATCATTTTCGTGGTCGATGTGCGTCAGGGCCTGGTGGACGCGGACTCCAAAGTGGCGGATATGCTCAGGCGTTCCCGCAAACCGGTGGTCCTGGCCGTCAACAAGGTGGACAGTTTTTCAAAATATGAGGCGGATGTCTACGAGTTCTACAACCTGGGCATCGGCGATCCCCATCCCATATCCGCCGCGTCCAGACTGGGGCTTGGAGATATGCTGGACGAGGTGATCCGCTATTTTCCGCCGGAAAAAGAAGAGGAAGAAGAGGACGACCGTCCCCGGATCGCCGTGATCGGCAAACCGAATGTGGGCAAGTCCTCGTTGATCAACAAGCTGTGCGGGAGCGAACGGTCCATTGTTTCCGATATCGCGGGCACGACCCGGGACGCCATCGACACGGTGGTCCAATACCAGGGACGGGAATATGTATTCATCGATACAGCCGGTATCCGCCGTAAAAGCCGGATCAAGGAAGATCTGGAGCGGTACAGCATCATCCGGGCTGTTTCCGCCGTGGAAAGGGCCAATATCGTCATCCTGATGATCGACGCTTCCGAAGGCGTGACCGAGCAGGACGCCAAGATCGCCGGCATAGCCCATGAAAGGGGAAAAGGCGTGATCATCGCCGTGAACAAGTGGGATTCGGTGGAAAAAAATGACAAGACCATCTATTCCTATACCAATAAGATACGGGATACGCTGGCGTATATGCCCTACGCGGAACTTTTGTTCATATCGGTGAAGACGGGACAGCGGCTGACAAAACTGTACGACACCATCGATATGGTCATCCAGAACCATTCCCTTCGGGTGGGCACAGGCGTGCTCAATGAGATCCTTTCGGAAGCGGTGGCCTTAAAGCAGCCTCCGTCCGATAAAGGGAAACGGCTCCGGCTGTACTATATCACCCAGGTGGCGGTGAAACCGCCCACTTTTGTCATTTTCGTGAACGATAAAGAACTGGCGCATTTTTCTTATGTGCGCTACATTGAGAACAAGATCCGCGAAGCCTTCGGGTTCCGCGGCACACCCATAAGAATCATTATCCGTGAGAGAAAAGAGAAGGAGAGATAAATGGTAAGGGATATAATCATCTGTTTACTGGTGGGATATGTTTTCGGATGTTTTCAGACCGGCTATATATACGGCCGGTGCCATGGGATCGATATCCGGGATTATGGAAGCGGCAATTCGGGTACGACCAATACCCTTCGGGTACTGGGGAAAAAGGCGGGCTATATCACCTATCTGGGCGATGCCCTGAAAGCCATACTGGCGATCGTGTTCGTTCGGTACGTGGTGTTTTCGTTGTTGATCGAGCCTTCCATGGACCGGCAGCTCATACTGGCCTATACCGGCCTGGGCGTGGCCCTGGGGCATAATTATCCGTTTTTCCTCGGCTTTAAAGGCGGGAAAGGCATAGCGGCCACCTCCGGTGTCATGCTGGCCATGGATCTGAGGATCGGCCTGATCGGTATCCTGGCTTTTGGCATCCTGTTTTTCATGACCCGATATGTGTCGGTGGGATCGCTGGTCATGACGCTTCTGTTCCCGATAGGCGTTCTCATCTTTTATCCGGGAGAGTGGCATCTGTTCG
>CALWEE010000176.1 GCA_944376975.1 uncultured Lachnospiraceae bacterium | reverse complement strand
AGGGCGATATCATGGGTGCTGGACGCCAGCGGGCTCTCGACAAACGACACGGACAAAAGTCCCGGCACTTTGCCCACCAGGCTTTTCAGATGGAGCGCCATATCCGCTTTTCTTCGCTCCCGTTCTTCCTTTCCGATCTCTTCTTTAAATTTCCACATGACAATGTGATGTACCATATGTTTTCCCTCCTGTTATGATAAATACGCTCCGCCGTCCGCCTGATCGGCTTCCGTAAGGAAGCGGTCCACTTCTTCGTTGAATTCCCGGCTGTTTTTCGCCGCGATGAAATGATCGCCTTCCAGCATGACAAGTTCCGCTTTCGGCAGCGCCCGGTAGATCTTCCGGGTATGGCTTGAACGGATCATATCGTGGGTTCCGGCGATGACCAGTACAGGCATGGACAGATCGTTTAAATGGTTGGCTTTTATATGGGGCTGGGTCACCATCAGGCGAAACAGCTCTTTCTTCCTCACCGCGGACTTATCCACAAGCGACTGGAGCGCGAAGCGGAAATATCCACAGATGATGGGCGCCTGATACACGAGCCGGACGCCCGCCGGATACAGGTTCCCGCCGTTTAAGATGAGGCGGGACACATACTCGGGATACCTGATGGAAAAGATCAGCGCGATATTGGCCCCGTCGCTGAAACCCAGCAAGATGACCCGTTTCCATCCGTGGCTGTCCAGAAAATGTTTCAGGTCTTTGGCGAACTGGACCAGCGTAAACGGTTTTGTCCCCCGGGGGCTTTCCCCGTGGCCCCGTGTATCCACCGTGACCACATGATACTTCCGCCCGAAATAGTCCGCCTGATGTTTAAAATAGCTGCCGTCCTCCCCGTTCCCATGGAGCATCACCATGGTCGGGCCGGCGCCGTATTCTTTGTAACTGTTTTTCATAAAGGACCTTCTTTCCAGTGGAGCCGGTGGAGCGCGCCCGCCTTCTGAAGCTGACCAAATCCTCGCTGCCGCAGCGCTTCATAAAGGACGATGGCCACCGAGTTGGAAAGGTTCAGCGACCGGATATGGTCCGCCATGGGAATACGCACGCACCACGGCTCATACGCCACCAGTATCTCCTCCGGGATACCGGCGCTCTCCTTTCCGAACATGAGATAGGCGTCGTCTTCATACGCCACGTCGGTATAGGTCTTTTTGGCCTTTGTCGTGGCCATATACAGCTTTCCGGCGCAATCCGGGTTCTTTTCAAGGAAGTCCTCGAAGTTGATATAGACCGATACGTCCAGATCTTTCCAGTAGTCCAGACCGGCCCGTTTCAGTTCTTTTTCATTGATCCGAAAACCAAGCGGCTCGATCAGGTGCAGCCGGGTACCGGTGGCCACGCATGTCCGCCCGATATTCCCCGTATTGGCCGGCATCTCCGGCTCGAGAAGCACGATGTTCATCATGACGTTTTTCTCCTTTATGGGACCGCTTTGTAAAGTTCATCGGTTTTCGGCGGTTCCAGATACCTTGTCTCGTTTTCATCGTAATGGATGATCTTGTCATGGCTGTCCGTGAACTTGCCCACGACAGCCGCTTCGATCCCGGCCTTTTTCAGCGCTTCCACCACGTCGTATCCCCGGTCGCAGGCCATCAGCATGGAGCCGCTGGATATGAGCTGATAGGGGTTCAGGTCGAAAAATTCGCATACTTCCACGGTTTCCTGGCGGATGGGCACTTTTTTCAGATCTACCGTCAGGCCCACGCCGCTGGCCGACGCCATCTCCCAGAACGCGCCGAAGATGCCGCCCTCCGTCACGTCGTGCATGGCGCTCACGCCCGCCTCAAGGGCCGCGCGGGCGTCCGGCACCACCGACAGATAGCGGATACAGTCTTTGGCCTTTTCCACAAAATCCCGGCTGTACCGGGTGCGCAGCGCCTCTTCCCGGGCCCGGGCAATGATCGCGGTGCCTTCCAGGCCGATCCATTTGGTCACGACGATATCCTGTCCCGGCTTCGCGCCGCCGGTGGATATGACCCGTCCTTCCTTCGCCTTGCCCACGCCGGTCACCGTGACCACCGGCTGGGTCACCGCCCGGGTCACTTCCGTATGGCCGCCGATGATCTCTATGTTCAGTTCATGACATTCGGCCTCGATCTGGGCCATCATGTCCTTCAGTTCCTGTTCCTCGCAGCCGTCGGGCAAAAGGACGGTCAGCAAAATGCCCACCGGTTCCGCCCCCGCGCTGGCCAGATCGTTGGCCGTGATATGCACGGCGAACGTGCCGATCTCCTGTGTGGTGCCTGTGATCGGGTCGGTGGACATGACGAACACCTCGTCGTCCGCCAGCTTCAACGCCGCGCAGTCCTCGCCGATCCCCGGGTGCAGCAGCACCTCTTTCCGTTTTGTCCGTATCTGTTTAAATACCGATCGTTTCAGCACCGATTCCGGTACTTTACCCACTTCCATGCTCCAACCTCTTTTCTTGTCTTAACCCACGGCTTCCGTCGATGACCCGCCGGCCGTCCCCGGGTCCGTCTGGACCGGTTCCCCGGTTGTTCCCGGATCTGTCTGGACCGGTTCCGAGGGCACTTCCGGCACCACCGGTACCGTCTCGTCGCTCTCCGGCGCCGATCCGGTCTCAGGCGGCGTTTCCTGGGGCGCTGTCTCGGGCGGCGCCGTCTCCTCCGGTTCATCCGGCCCTTTCGTGATATAATTGGGCGCCGACGCGTATGTGCTCGTATTCACCCACTCCGTTGATTCCAGCTGTCCGTCGATATAAACATTTTTATATAACGACGCCGTGTAGCCATAAAAAGCGCTCTGCGTCACTTCGTAATAGCCCGCCGGCTTGGATCCATCCACCGTGATCACATCTTCACCCGGCGGCGTAGACCCTTCGGTCTGGCTCACATATTCCACCGTCCGGTTCTCCGGCCGGGTCTCCACGCCGTAAAAGGCCACGGTGACCTCCCAGCCGTCCGCTGTCACTTCCATATAGACCGGATATTCGGTGGAATTTTTCCATTTCAGATCCAGCACGTCGCCGGCCAGGGTGGCGTCCTGGGCCAGCGGTACATACCCCACCGTAAATCCGTGGTTATGCCGTTCCACCACTTCCAGCTCCGCCAGCAATATGGCGTTGTAGGCCGTGGAGGATACCTGGCAGATACCTCCGCCGTAACTTTGCACCACTTTCCCGCCTTCATACGCGGCGCCCAGCTGCCAGCCGTTTTCCGCCGTGTAAGGATCCGTCAGATCGTTAAAGGACGCCTCGTCGCCCGGATACATGACCAGGCCGTTGAGCAGCCTGGCGCCGTTCTCGATATTGGCGCACCGGCTCCAGACGCCGTCTCCGTATACAGTGGAATAGCTGCCCAGCAGATCGCCCACCTTTTTCAGGTCGGACCCGTCTCTTTTGGCCGGCGTCTCGTCCAAAGCCAAGGCGACCTGTATGTCTTCACCGTCCCATCCGCCCTGTTCCAGCGTTTTATCCAACGCCTCCACCGACTTTTCCGGTTCCACTTTTTTCCCGGTCACCGCCTCGGTCACATGGAAAGCCCCGTCTTCCCGGGTCAGCGTCGCGTCCCGGGGCTCGCAGTCGATGGTCTTTGCCGCTTCTTTAAGCTTTTCCGCGAGCGCGTCTTTATCATATGTAAATTCCAGGTCAAAGACGGCTTCCCCGTTCTTCGCGTCCTGCTGTTCCTTATAACGGGCGATCACGTTGCCCACCCGCCCGATGTTCATGGCATGGTCCACCGTTTCTTCCGCGTTGACCGGCGAAAAATCCAGTTCGGCCAGAGGGATCGTCACCGGTTCCCCGTCGCTGCTCCCGTTTTTCCATGTAAATTCCAGATCGCCGGCAAGCGCCCGGTCGACCCAGTCGTCCACCGCTTCCCGGACTTCCTCCTCAGACATGCCGCCGATATCGATATCCTGGATACGCACGCCCTCTGTACCGGACGTTTCGCCCGCCAGCGCCTCCTGCCCGCAAAAGGCAAACGCCATGGCCGCTGCCGCCAGGGCGGCTCTCATCCACCGTTTCATCTTTACTCCGCCTCCAAAAAGATCAGAACATACTGGCCACAACGCCGGCCAGCATGGAAATGACCAGAACGATCACGACAACGGTTGAAAAAATACGTTTGCTCCTCGCGTT
>CALWEE010000175.1 GCA_944376975.1 uncultured Lachnospiraceae bacterium | reverse complement strand
CAGGACGCCCGCCGCCGCGTCTTTCGTCATGCGGACCATGGCCCGCCGCATCTCGTCCCGGCTTCCGTAGTTGATGGCGATGGTAAAATTCAGTCCGGTATTCGCCGACGAAACCTGTTCCAGTTCTTCAATGGCCTGACGGATGTCGTCGCTCAATCCGGTCTTGTCTCCGATCACCCGGACTTTCATATTATTTTTGGTCGTCCGCTTGATGCAGTCTTTCAGATACGAACGCAGAAGCTTCATCAACGCGTTCACTTCACTCTCCGGCCGTTTCCAGTTTTCCGTGGAAAACGCGTAGACCGTCAGATATTTTATGCCCAGGTTCCAGGCGTCCTCGCAGATCTTCTCCACGGTCTTGCTGCCCTGCGCGTGCCCGTAGTTGCGGGGCATCATACGCTTTTTCGCCCAGCGTCCGTTCCCGTCAAGGATGATCGCCACGTGTTCCGGTATGTCAAGCCATTCTCCATCGATCTCTCTTCGCATTTATCTCCCTCCGCCTATAATCAAACAGAGGCTGCCCCGCACAGGCAGCCTCCCCACATTCTTTTGTTCAGCAGATCCCGACAACGATCATACAGTCATAACTTCCTTCGTCTTGGCATCTACAGCCGCGTCCACTTTCTTGATGAACTTGTCTGTCAGCTTCTGGATGTCGTCTTCCAGATTATCCAGGTCGTCCTCGGAGATCTCTTTGGACTTGTTCAGTTTCTTAAACGCTTCGTTGGCGTCGCGGCGGATATTGCGGACAGCCACCTTCGCCGCCTCGCCTTTTTTCTTAACGTCCTTCGCCAGTTCTTTACGCCGTTCCTCTGTCAGTTCGGGAAATACCAGCCGGATGGCCCGGCCGTCATTGCTGGGGGTGATGCCTAGGTCCGAAGCCATGATCTCTTTCTCAATGGCTTTGATCATCTTGGCTTCCCACGGCTGGATCATGATCACCCGGGCTTCCGGTACCGTGATGTTGCCCACCTGCTGGAGCGGTGTGGGCGTTCCGTAATAATCGACCACGATCTTGTCAAGAAGATGGGGATTCGCCCGGCCGGCGCGGATGCCGGTATATTCTCTGTCCAGATTGTCCAATGTCTTGGTCATCTTATCTTCATATACCTTGATTCTTTCGTCCATAAGATTTCCTCCAAATCTTTTTTATTCCACGGTGACATATGTCCCGCTGAAGTTCCCATATAATGTTTCAATGATACTGTCTTTCCCGTTCAGCCCGAACACGACCATAGGCATGTGGTTTTCCATGCACATGATCGTCGCCGTCAGGTCGACCACCTGCAGACGCCGGTCCACGACCTCCTGGATGCTGACGCTGGAAAACTTCTTCGCGTCCGGATTCGTCTTCGGATCGCTGTCATAAACGCCGTCCACCGCTTTCGCCAGCAAGATCGCGTCAGCCTCGATCTCAACGGCCCGCAGTGTCGTCCCGGTATCTGTGGAAAAATACGGATGACCGGTTCCGCCGGCAAAAAAGACCACCTTGCCGTCTTCCAACGCGGACACCGCGCCGTCTTTTGAAAACAACGTGGTAAAGGCGCCGCACGCGAACGGCGTGAACACTTCGGTCTTCATGCCCAGGGTACGGAAAATCTCGGATACGTAGATGCAGTTCATCACGGTCCCGAGCATGCCGATCTGGTCGGACTTGGTCCGTTCAATGATCTTGCTGCTGTTGCGCCCGCGCCAGAAATTGCCGCCCCCGATGACGATGGCCACCTGGGTCCCTCTGTCTGTGACTGCTTTTACCTGGCGGGCGACCTCCAGACATGTCGCTTCGTCAAAACCAAAACCTTTATCTCCGGAAAGCGCTTCACCGCTTAATTTTAACAATATACGTTTCATGTTTTTCATCGTAAACACCTCATAAATAATCTATCATAAAAGGTTCAAATTTTCTACTACAAATTTGGGAAATGATTGCATTCAGCCCCCGTTTCTGCTATCATGGAACTGAAATGTTCTGATAATTTTATCTTTCAGGCATTTAACGAATGACTATAGGAGGGTTTGCTTATGAAAGACGGGTTTATTGTCATTCCACTGGTGGGAATTATCAGTTTTTTACTGGCCGTTCTCACATCTTTGCACATTGGAAAACGGGAAGCCGGGACGGTGAAAATGAAAGAGATCTCTCAGGCCATATCGGAGGGCGCCCACGCGTTTTTGAAGGCGGAATACCGGGTACTCATCCTGTTTTCGGCCATCGTTTTTTTCGTGATCGGCTTCGGCCTGCGTAGTTTCGTCACGGCGGTCTGCTTCCTGATCGGCGGCCTGTTTTCCACCGCGGCCGGGTATCTTGGCATGACATCCGCGACGCGGGCCAATGTGCGCACCGCCCAGGCGGCCCGTTCCGGCGGCATGAGCGACGCCCTTTCCGTTGCCTTCGCGGGCGGGAGCGTCATGGGCCTTGCCGTTGTCGGCTTAGGGCTGTTCGGCGTCAGCCTGATCTATCTTCTCACCGGCAACGTTGAGATCTTGTCCGGCTTCAGTTTCGGCGCGTCTTCCATCGCCCTGTTCGCCCGTGTCGGCGGCGGCATCTATACCAAAGCCGCGGATGTGGGCGCCGACCTGGTGGGCAAAGTGGAAGCCGGTATTCCGGAAGACGATCCGAGAAATCCGGCGGTCATCGCCGATAACGTGGGCGACAATGTGGGCGACGTGGCCGGCATGGGCGCCGACCTGTTTGAATCGTATGTGGGCGCCATCGTTTCCGCCCTGACCCTCGGCGTCGTCTATTACGAAAGCGACGGCGTTTTATTCCCGCTGCTGCTGACTGCCGTCGGCGTCATCGCGTCGATCGTCGGCACTTTTATCATCCGGAAAAGCCGGCGTCCGGATCCCAGCGCCGCTTTAAAGACCGGCCAGTACGCCGCGGCGGCGATCGTGATCGTCGCCGCCTTTATCACCAGCCATCTGATCTTTGGCAGCTTCAACGCCGCCCTGGCGATCATCGCCGGTCTGGCTGTAGGCGTCCTGATCGGTTCGGTCACGGAAATCTATACTTCCGATAAATACGCTTCCGTCAAAAAGATCGCCGCCCAGTCGGAAACCAGCGCGGGCACGACCATCATCAGCGGTCTGGCCGTGGGCATGCTTTCCACTGTCGCGCCCATGATCCTTGTCTGCCTGGGCATCTTCATATCCCATCAGCTGATGGGTCTGTACGGCATCGCCCTGGCCGCCGTGGGGATGCTCTCCACTACCGGGATCACCGTAGCCATCGACGCTTACGGGCCGATCGCCGATAACGCGGGCGGTATCGCCGAAATGGCCGGCCTGGATGAATCGGTCCGGGATATCACCGATAAACTGGATTCGGTCGGGAATACCACGGCCGCCATCGGCAAAGGTTTCGCCATCGGTTCCGCCGCCCTGACCGCGCTGGCCCTTTTCGTTTCCTACGCGGAGGCCGTCGGCCTGAAGACCATCGATCTGATGGACGCGCGGGTCATCATCGGCGCTTTCATCGGCGGCACGCTGACTTTCCTGTTCACGGCCATGACCATGGAATCGGTGTCCAAAGCCGCCTACAAGATGATCGAAGAAGTCCGCCGGCAGTTCCGGGAATCCCCCGGTATACTGAAGGGCACTGAAAAGCCGGACTACGCCACCTGCGTATCCATATCCACTAAAGCCGCTCTCCATGAAATGTACGTTCCGGGCATCCTGGCCGTCGTCGTTCCGTTGATCATCGGCCTAACCCTGGGCACGCAGGCTCTGGGCGGCCTTCTTGCAGGCGCCCTCATCACCGGCGTCCTCATGGCCATCTTCATGTCCAACGCCGGCGGCGCGTGGGACAACGCGAAGAAATATATCGAAAGCGGCCACTACGGCGGCAAAGGCAGCGAAGCCCATAAGGCGGCTGTTGTCGGCGATACTGTCGGCGATCCTTTCAAGGATACGTCCGGCCCGTCCATCAACATCCTGATCAAACTGATGACCATCGTTTCCCTCGTTTTCGCGCCTTTGTTCCTGAGCATCGGCAGTTTGTTCTGAGGGTTTTGGCGTTTTAAGAGGGTGCCGGTTAATGGCACCCTCTTTTTGTTTTATTCCGCTGTTCAATTTTTTCGGATATATCTTCGGATCCCATCGATCAGGCCTTTGTCCGCCGGCAGCCAATCCACACT
>CALWEE010000174.1 GCA_944376975.1 uncultured Lachnospiraceae bacterium | reverse complement strand
GGTCCCTTCGGGAGCATGCCTTTAACAGCAAGCCGGATAACATCTTCCGGTTTCTTGGCTAACATTTCTTTCAGAGTTGTCTCTTTCATGCCGCCCACATAATCAGAATGTCTGTAGTAAATCTTCTGATCCAGTTTTTTGCCGGTCACTTTGATCTTGTCAGCATTGACAACGATCACGTAATCGCCTGTGTCGATGTGGGGTGTATAGATCGGTTTATGTTTTCCTCTTAAGATCTTCGCGATCTCAGATGTCAAACGGCCTAAAGTATGTCCAGTAGCATCTACCACATACCATTTTCTTTCAATCGTCGATGGACTTGCCATAAAACTTTTCATGGTATAGAACCTCCTATAGTGAGTCATTAACAGTTATATTCCTAAAATGCTACTTACCGGGGCTTTGGCTTTTCACATTTTTTAGCATATCGTCACGTCTATCTATTATATTGTAATCTTTTTCCTGTGTCAAGTAGATTTTTCCTTATAAATACTGGATTTTTTCAAGGGTCAGGCCATGGGGCGGCGCCGTCGGTCCCGCCACGAAACGCTCTTTTGACACAAGGCTTTTTTGGATATCTTCCGCCGTTTTTTTATGAAAACCCACCTTGATGAGCCCGCCGGTGATGATGCGCACCATGTTGTAAAGAAAGCCGTCGCCGGTGACGCGCAGGCGGATCATGTCGCCTTGTTTTTCCACGGAAATATGGGTGATCGTCCGCACCGTGTCTTCCACATCGGTCTTTAGCGAACAGAAATTGTGAAAATCATGTTTCCCGACAAGCAGCCGCGCCGCCTCGGCCATGGCGTCCACGTCCAGCGGCTGGGGCACCCAATAGCTGTCAAACCGCTCGTTGGGCAGCGCTGTGGGCCGGTTCAGGATCCGGTATTCATATGTTTTCAAGGTGTCGCGGTAACGGGGATGAAAATCCGGCGCCACCTCATCGGATGACTGGATCACGATATCCTTTGGCAGCCGTTGGTTCAGCGCCGGCGTGAAACGCTCTGCCGGCCAGCTTTTTGTCGTGTCGAACACGGCCACCTGTCCCAAAGCGTGAACGCCGGAATCGGTCCGGCTGGCGCCGGTAAGGCGTATCTTCTCTCCCACAAGTTCTTCGATGGTCTTTTGCAGAACGGCCTGTATGGAAACTCCGTTGGGCTGTACCTGCCATCCGCAGTAACGCGTTCCGTCATAGGCGACGACCAGACGGATCCTGCGCGTTTTTCTTTCGTCTGTATCCATAGAACCCTCCAAAAACTCATTGCTCAACGATCAGAAAACACAGATCAACACGATCCACAGGATCAGATAAGCGATCACCACCGCGTACCCGATCTTGTCTCTCCGGTTATAGATAAGCGGCTTCATTTTTGTCCGTCCGGCGCCGCCGTGGTAACACCGCGCCTCCATGGCCATAGCCAGATCGTTGGCCCTGCGTATGGCCGATATGAACAGGGGAACAAGGACAGGGATCAGGTTTTTCACCCGATGGATGAGATTGCCGCTCTCGAAATCGGCGCATCGGGCCTGCTGCGCCTTCATGATCTTATCGGTCTCCTCCAGCAATATGGGTATGAACCGGAGCGCGATGGACATGGTCATGGACAGTTCGTGCACCGGAAACCGGAGCTTCTTTAAAGGCGACAAGGCCTTCTCCAACCCGTCAGTCAGATGGTTCGGCGTCGTGGTCAGCGTCATGATCGTGGAACCTACGATCAGGTAGACCAGACGCATCGTCGTCTTTCCGGCCAGGATAACGCCTTCCCATGTTACGCGTATAAAATAAAACCGGAAGATCTCTCTTCCCGGCGTAAACATCATGTTCAGCAGCACGGTGAAGATCAGGATGATAAAAATGACTTTCAAACCTTTGAGCATGTAGCGGACCGGCACTTTGGAAAGCCAGATGCACGCGCCCAGCGCCGCCGTCGCGATGAGAAAGCCCACCAGATCATGGATCAGGAATACGGAAACGATAAAGACCACGGTGGCCATCAGTTTGACCCTCGGATCCAGCCGGTGGATGATGGAGTTCGCCGGATAATACTGACCGATCGTTATATCTCGTATCATCGCTTTTCTCCTCCTTCAAACCAGCCGAGTATGGCGTCTTTCGCTTCCCTGACCGTCGTCACGTCCGCGCGCATCCCCGGGAAAGACCGTTGAAGGTCGTGCATGAAATAAGTCACCTGGGGCGCCGCCAGCCCGATCTTTTCCAACTCCGCGTAACGTTCAAACACTTCCGCCGGCGTACCGTCCATATAAACGCTTCCCCGGTTCATGGCGATGATCCGGTCCACGTAGTTGGCCACGTCTTCCATACTGTGGGAAACGAGGATGACCGTGATGCCCATCCGGCTGTGCAGATCGGCGATCTGGTCCAGTATATCGTTGCGTCCCCTGGGATCCAGGCCGGCAGTGGGCTCATCCAATATGAGCACGTCCGGCTCCATGGCCAATACGCCGGCAATGGCGGCCCGGCGCCGTTGGCCTCCGGACAGCTCAAAAGGAGACTTGTTGTGATCTTTTTCCTTTATGCCCACGATGCTCAACGCTTTTTTCGCTCTTTCCATGCAGGTTTCCGCATCCAGCCCCAGATTGCCGGGGCCGAAGCAGACGTCCTTTAAAACGGTCGTTTCAAAAAGCTGATATTCCGGATACTGAAAGACCAGCCCCACATGGCTGCGCAGCTTTGTCATGGAATATCCTTCCTGATAGATATCTTCCCCGTTGTAATAGATCTTGCCGTCGGTGGCCCGGATCAGCCCGTTCAAATGCTGGATCAACGTGGATTTACCCGATCCGGTGTGGCCGATCAGGCCGATGAATTCCCCGTCGTCGATATCCAGGCATATGTCCCGGAGGGCCTGCTTGCGGAACGCGCTGTCCATACTGTATATATAATTAAGATGTTCGATCCTTATCGACATGTTTCGCTTCACCTGACTTTGCTTTCACATGATAACCCTGTTCTTTGCACCGTATCAGCGCGTCTTCCAGTTCCTTTGCCGTCAGGATGCCGTCCGGCAGCGGGAAACCTTCTTTTTTCAGTTCATAGGCAAGCTCCGTGATCTGAGGGACGTCCAGCCGCAGTTCTTTAAGCCGCCCGACCTGGGAAAAAACTTCCCTTGGCGTACCGGAAAGGACGATCTGACCTTCATCCATCACGTAAACCTGATCCGCCTGTATGGCTTCATCCATATAGTGGGTGATCAGGATAACCGTCACGCCTTCCTTTTGGTTCAGCTCCCGCACGGTTCCGATCACTTCTTTGCGGCCGTTGGGATCCAGCATGGCCGTCGGTTCATCCAGGACGATACATTCCGGTTTCATGGCCATGGTCCCGGCTATGGCCACCCGCTGTTTCTGGCCGCCGGACAGCTTGTTGGGCGAGTGGTCGCAATATTCCATCATGCCCACGCGCTTCAGGCTGTCATACACCCGGTCCCATATCTCCTTTGTGGGAACGCCCAGATTCTCGGGCCCGAAGCCCACGTCTTCCTCCACGATCGTGCCGATGATCTGATTGTCCGGATTCTGGAACACCATGCCCGCGGTCTGGCGAATATTCCATACGTTCTTTTCATCGGATGTATCCATGCCTTTGACCGTCAGCGTACCGCCGGTGGGCACGAGGAGGGCGTTCATCTGCTTGGCCAATGTGGACTTGCCTGAGCCGTTATGACCCAGGATGGCGATGAACTGGCCCGCCTGGATGTCCAGATCGACCCCGCGGATGGCCGAAGTCACGTTTTCCACGTCGCCCCGCTCATCCTTCGTCACATAGTCATATATTAACTTTACGGCGTTTATGATGCCCATAAGTCCTTCCTCTTTTCCATTCTTTAGACTCACATATTTTATCACAAATCCCATGTGCCCACAAGCCGACATTTCCCGGCACTTTTGGGGAAGTTTCCCGGCGCTTTTGGGGAAGTTTCCCGGCGCTTTTGGGGAAGTTTCCCGGCGCTTTTGGGGAAGACAAAAACGCCCAACCTTTCGGTTGAGCGTTTTTATCATAAATGATGATCTTTTATCATACCAGTTCGATGAGAACTTCCATAGCAGCGTCGCCTTTACGCTGGCCGATCTTGACGATACGTGTGTATCCGCCGTTGCGTCCCGCGTACTTCGGAGCCAGTT
>CALWEE010000173.1 GCA_944376975.1 uncultured Lachnospiraceae bacterium | reverse complement strand
GTGGAACTGGCGAAACGCTATGGTACGGATCATTCCCCGTCTTTTGTCAACGGCGTCCTCGCCAGGCTGGCCTGATAGGGAAGTGGGGTATTGAAAAATATTTATTCGGTCTCTCAGGTCAACGGGTATATCAAAGGCCTGATGAGCGAAGACTATTTTCTCAGTCAGATCTGTGTCCGGGGCGAAGTATCCAACTGCAAGTACCATCCTTCCGGACATATTTATTTTACTTTAAAAGATCATCAGAGCGCGATCGGGTGCGTCATGTTCGCCAATGCCAGGAAGGGATTGGCTTTTGTCATGGGCGAAGGGATGCAGGTGGAGGTTTCCGGTTATATCAGCGTATATGAACGGGATGGGCGCTACCAGCTTTACGCCCGCCAGATCGAGCGGTCCGGGGAAGGCGATCTGTACAGGGAATATGAACGGCTGAAAAAGGAGCTGGAAAAAAAGGGCTATTTTGACAGCGGGCGCAAGAAGCCGCTTCCCTGCTACGCCAGACGGATCGGCGTGGTCACGGCCGCCAGCGGCGCCGCCCTCCAGGATATCATCCATATTTCCCGCAGGCGGGATCCGGGCATACAGCTCATACTGAGCCCGGCGAAGGTCCAGGGCGAAGGCGCGGCGGCTTCGGTGGCTGCGGCCATACGTCGTCTGGACCAGGTCGGGGCGGATGTGATGATCGTTGGCAGAGGCGGCGGATCCATGGAAGATCTGTGGGCTTTTAACGAGGAGATCGTGGCCCGGGCCGTATATGAATGCCGTACGCCGGTCATATCGGCTGTGGGCCATGAGACCGACGTGACCCTGATCGATTTCGTGGCGGACATGCGGGCCCCCACGCCGTCCGCGGCAGCGGAACTGGCTGTGGCGGATACGCGGGGAGTTGAAAGGAAGATCCGGTTGGCGGCGGACGCGCTGGACCGTCAGATGCGGCGCAGGCTGGACGCGTTCCGGCAGAAGCTGGATCTGTGCCGTCTGAGGCTCGGCCATTTAAGCCCGGCCATGCGTATCGACAGCTACCGGCAGCGGCTGGCTGACGATGAAACAGCTTTGAGGGATGGTATGCGCCGGAAGGTGGAGCTGCAGCGGCAGCGGCTGGCGCTTTACTGCGAAAGGCTGAACGGCCTGTCTCCTCTTTTGCAGATGGAACGGGGCTACAGCCTGGTCATGGACGGGCAGGGACATACTTTATCCCGCGTGGACCAGGTACAGGTCGGACAGGATATCTATATTGAGATGTCCGACGGACGCCTGCAGGCGGAAGTGGGAAAGATCGTCCCCGGGAAAACGGAATGAAAAAGATGAGGAGGACATGAAGATGGCGAAAGCGAAATCGTTGGAAACGGCGTTTGAAGAGCTGGACGCTTTGATCGGACAACTGGAGGATAAAGACACATCTTTGGAGGAATCCTTTAAGATATACAGCTCCGGGATGAAGCTGGTGAAATACTGCGGCGACGCCCTGGACAAAGTGGAAAAGAAAATGATCGTACTCGAACAGGAAAAAGAGGAAGAATAAATGGATTTTGATAAAGTATTGCGGGAAAAGACAAAAGCGGTGGAGGCTGTCATAAGGGCGTACGCGCCGGAGGAGATAGGGCTTTACAAAACCGTCTGTCAGGCGATGAACTACAGCCTGCTTGCCGGCGGCAAACGGCTCCGCCCCATGCTCATGGAAGAGACATGGCGGCTGTTCGGCGGTGAAGACGCGGCTTTGATCCGCCCTTTCATGGCGGCCATTGAAATGATCCATACATATTCCCTGATCCATGACGACCTTCCGGCTCTGGACAACGACGATTACCGCCGGGGGAAGAAAACCTCCCACAAAGTGTTCGGTGAAGCCATGGCCATACTGGCGGGAGACGGCCTGCAAGGCTACGCTTACGAGACGGCCTGCAAGGCGATGGACGCCGCCAAAGACGAAGGGCAGCTTGGCCGGGTGGCAAGAGCGCTGCGCGTCCTGGCGGTGAAACCGGGACTTACCGGCATGTTAGGCGGACAGGTGGTGGACGTGGAGATGGAAGGAAAGCCCATCAGCAAAGAGGTGCTGGATTTCATACACGAACGTAAGACGAGCGCCCTGATCGAATGTGCCATGATGATCGGCGCCATACTGGCCGGCGCCAACGCGGCCGAGACGGCGGTGATCGAAGAAGCGGCCCGGAAAGTGGGTCTGGCGTTCCAGATCCAGGACGATATATTAGATGTGACCAGTTCCCTTGAAGTGCTTGGAAAACCGGTCCACAGCGATGAAAAGAATGAAAAGACCACATATGTATCCATCATGGGAATAGAAAAAGCTTCCGGGCAGGTGGAAAAACTTTCCGGCGAGGCCCTGTCCCTTATTGATGGCCTGCGGGAAACAGGCGGATATGAAAACCCGTTCCTTGGGGAACTGTTGAAAGCGTTGATACACAGGAAAAAGTAAGCAGGTGTACATTATGACGGAGTTGTTAGATCAGATCAGACAGCCAAACGATATCAAAAAAATAGATCCGGCTGATCATGAAGCCCTTGCCAAAGAACTGAGAGCGTTCATCATCCGGTCTGTCAGCGAGACCGGCGGGCATCTGGCTTCCAATCTGGGCGTGGTGGAGTTGACGATGGCGCTCCATCTGTGCCTGGATTTCCCGAAAGACAAGCTCATATGGGATGTGGGCCATCAGTCGTATACCCATAAGATCCTTACCGGGCGCAAAGACGGTTTTACCCGCCTGAGGTCTTTCGGCGGCATGAGCGGCTTCCCGAAACACCGGGAGAGTTCCTGCGACGCGTTTGATACCGGCCACAGTTCCACCTCCATTTCCGCGGCTTTAGGCTACGCCCGCGCCAGGGATCTGCTGGGTGAAGACTATACGGTGGCGGCGGTGATCGGCGACGGATCCCTTACCGGCGGAATGGCGTATGAAGCGTTGAACAACGCGGCCTGGATGAAGAGCAATCTGATCATCATCCTGAACGACAACAATATGTCCATATCCGGCAACGTGGGCGGCCTTTCCAGCTATCTTCAGAAGATAAGGACCAACGAATCTTATGTGGATTTTAAAACGGACGTGGAAAACGCGCTCAGAAAGATCCCCCGTATCGGAGATTCCGTCTTAAAAAGCATGAAAGACACGAAAGACGCCATCAAACGGCAGCTGATCCCCGGCGGCCTTTTTGAGGATCTGGGCATTGAATACATGGGACCGGTCAACGGCCACGATATTGGCCAGCTGGTACGGGCCATCAAGACGGCGAAACGGAAAGACCAGGCGGTCCTTATCCATGTGCTGACCAAAAAGGGGAAGGGCTATGTGCCGGCGGAGGAAAATCCTTCCGCTTATCATGGCGTGGAATGTTTTGATATACGCAACGGACGGCCTCTTTCGCAAAAGGCGGCCATGACCTATACGGACGCTTTTTCAAAGGCCATGAACTATCTGGCGGTAAAAGATGAACGGGTGGTGGCCATTACCGCGGCCATGCCGTCGGGGACCGGCCTGTCCCGGTTTGCCAAGCGCTTTCCGGACCGGTTCTTTGACGTGGGCATCGCCGAGGAACACGCGGTCACTTTCGCCGCGGGTCTGGCGGCCGGCGGCATGAAGCCTTATGTGGCGGTCTATTCCTCGTTTTTCCAGCGAGCCTACGATCAGATGATCCACGATGTGTGCATCCAGGATCTGCCGGTCACCTTCTGTGTGGACCGGGCGGGGCTTGTGGGGGCCGACGGGGAGACCCACCAGGGAATCTTCGATCTGTCTTTCATGTCCGGTATCCCGGGCATGACGGTGTTCGCCCCGAAAAACAAATACGAACTTTATGATATCATGAAATTTTCCCTGAAATTTGACAGCCCGTTGGCGGTGCGCTATCCCAGGGGCGAAGCCTGGGAAGGCGAAAGAGAACATCGGGCGCCCATTGTTTACGGAAAGAGCGAACTGCTGTATACAGGCCGGCGCGTCGCCCTTCTGGCGGTGGGCAGCATGGTCCAGATCGCGGTCCGCGCCAGAGAAAGGCTCCTTGATGACGGCATGGACGTGACCGTGGTCAACGCGCGTTTTGTCAAGCCCATCGACACCGATATGATCGACTGGCTTGCCCGGACCCATGATGTGCTGATCACTCTGGAAGAAAATGTGCGCGCCGGCGGCTACGGCATGGCGGTGGGCGACTACCTGATGACAGAGAACGGTTCGGCGGGAACGGGAAAACTGGAC
>CALWEE010000172.1 GCA_944376975.1 uncultured Lachnospiraceae bacterium | reverse complement strand
GCCGGTATACCTTTAGTATTAAGCTAAAACAAAATATGTCTCTTGTCAAGCAAAAAAGAGCGTGGATCTTACTTTTTCCACACTCTTTTTTAACATATCGCCAAACGATCCCATTATGTAAACATATGTTACTTCAGTCCGCACCGGGCCATCACGTCCGCCACGGTATGAACGGGGATGATCTCCAGTTTTTCCCGTATCTCGGCGGCCACGTCTTCCAGGTCGTCCATATTCTCTTCCGGGATGAACACCCGGCGCACGCCCGCCCGGAGCGCCGCCATCAGTTTTTCCGGAAGACCGCCGATGGGCATCACATCGCCTCTTAAAGATACTTCACCGGTCATGGCAAGCTCCGGATCCACGCCTTTGCCGGTCACCAATGACGCGATGGCCGTCGTCAGCGTGATACCGGCCGAAGGCCCGTCTTTGGGCACGGCGCCTTCCGGCACGTGGATATGCAGGTCGTTTTGCTCAAACTGTTCCGTGTGCTCCGGATACAGCTGCTTGACAAGCGTAAGGGCGATCTGGACCGATTCTTTCATCACGTCTCCCAGCTGTCCGGTGATCTGGAGATTCCCGCTGCCTTTGGTGAAGGCGGTCTCGATGAACAGGATCTCGCCGCCCGCCTGGGTCCAGGCAAGGCCTGTGACAATGCCGGGGCGTTTCTTTTCTTTGACCGAATCATGGCGCATGGGCCTGCGGCCGAGGAGCTTTGGCAGCTGGTCTTTTTCCACTTCCAGCGGCATACTGCCCTCACGGACGATCTTGACGGCGGCGGCGCGGCAAAGGGTATCGATCTGCTTTTTCAGTCCCCGGACGCCGGCTTCCGCCGTATAATCCGCGATCAGGCTGTCCATGGCCGCGTCGGTGATGGTGAGCATATCCGGCGTGATCCCCATCTCTTTCATGGCCTTGGGAAGCAGATGCTTCCGGCCGATCTGGGCCTTCTCCAAAGCCGTATAGCCGGTGAAACGGATCACCTCCATACGGTTTAACAAAGGCTCCGGTATGGTATCCTGGGTATTGGCCGTGCAGACGAACAAAACGTCCGACAGGTCGTAGGGTACGTTCATGTAGTGGTCCGTAAAGGTGTTGTTCTGTTCCGGATCCAGCACTTCCAGCAGGGCGCTTGAAGGATCGCCGCTGTAATCCCGCATCAGCTTGTCCACCTCATCCAGTACGACCACCGGATTGGATACGCCGCTGCGGCGTATGCCGTCCATGATCCGTCCCGGCATGGCGCCGATATAGGTACGCCGGTGTCCCCGGATATCCGCTTCGTCCCGGACGCCGCCCAGGCTGATACGGACATATTTCCGGCGCATGGCCCGGGCGATGCTCTGGCCGATGCTCGTCTTCCCGGTGCCGGGCGCGCCCACGAACAACAGGATCGATCCGGACTGCCGTTTGTTCAGGTCCATGACCGCGATCTGCTGAAGGATACGGTCTTTGACTTTTTTCAGCCCGAAATGATCTTCGTCGAGCACCCGCTCCGCCTCGTCCAGGTCGATGGGCACGTTCTTCTCTTTTTTCCAGGAAAGCCCGGTGACAAAATCCAGATAATCGTAAAGCATGCCGTATTCATGGCTGTCCTGCCCTTCCTGCTTCATCCGGTTGAGCACCTTTTCCGCTTCTTTACGGGCCGTCTCGTTCATGCCGCTCTCTTCGATCTTCTTCTCGAAGCGACGTATATCGGTCACGTTTTCCGGGTGCATCTCATCCAACTGATCCTGAAGGAACTGGATCTGCTTTTTGATGGCGTCTTCCCGGTACAGTTTTTCGTTGTTCTTCTGCTGGGCGTTCTGGGCTTCCCTTTGCAGTTTGTAGATCTCCAGGGACTCGTAAAACGCCTTTTCCATCATGCCGGTCCGTTTCATCTGGGAATCTTCTTCGATGATCCGGTACTTTTCTTCATTGGTCAGATGGAGCAGGCCGGAGGTCAACGACACCAGTTCATTCATATTGTTCCACTTCAGCGACAGATTGCTGCCAATGGTCAGCTGGGTCCCCTGAAGGACCTGCACCAGGGCGGATCGCATCTTTTCAAACCGATCTTTTTTCTCTTCCTCCGATATATCTTCCACATCGGGGCGCAGTACCGCTTCCACCGATATCTGCCCCTTATCGTCGATCTCGATATCACTGACATTGACCCGTCCTGTGGTCGTTAAAAGGACCCAGCCGTCGTGGTCCGCTTCTTCCACGTGACCCGCGACGCCCACCGGATAAAAATCTTCCGGCGTAAGCTCATCCGGTTCTTTCTGTTCCCGCGTCATAAGAAAGATCACGTCTTCTTCCGCGGTGATCTTCTTTCCGGAAAGCTTTTCCAGCTGATCCGCCTGAAAATAGCAGGTCACCTCCGGCAATGCCAGCAGATCATAAAAAGGTATAACGATCATAGTATCACTTCCATTCTTCCGCTTTGGCTTTCTAGTCGATATGTATACGGGAAGGCTCGTTTTCCGGCCGTTTTCTTTCTGTCTTTGGAACGGCCAGCCTTAATACGCCGTTTTCAAAAGCCGCCCGGATGTCTTCATGGCGCAGCCAGTCGCCCACGTAAAAACTTCTCTGGCAGTTTCCGGTATAACGCTCCCGAAGGATATAACGCCCGCTTTCCGTCCTGCCGTCCGCGTCTCCAAACGCCCGGACCGTAAGATAACCGTCTTTCAGCCGGGCGTGCACCTGTTCTTTTTTGTAGCCCGGAAGACTGATCTCGATCATATATATATCTTCCTGCTCAAGAATATCGGTCTCCATGGCGGCAGGCTGCCGCGTATCCGCTTTGTAACGGTCCCTGTCAAAAAAGTCGTCAAACCAACGATCCATTCCGTCGTTTCTTCCTGTTATCCACATGATCTGGATCCTCCTCTATATACAGCAGCCGGCCCATTGGCCGGCCATGACGTGTGCCTTTTATCAGTTCAGTAAAAATATAGCACGCATTGTTAGCACTGTCAAGAGGCGAGTGCTAACCCTTTCGTAAAAAAAGTGTGAAGTACCGATCGCTTTTGATCTTACGGACTTCACACCTTATTCGGATATTCGATATCGTGCCGCGTCCCGCTGATCAATGGCCTCTTGGCTTTTGATCCAGCCGCCCTTTCTCGCCGATGAAATCCGCGTAAAGCAGGTAGATAAGGGCGATCCCCAGCGGGATCAGCGCTACCCATATGGCTTTTCCCAGAAGGCGATGGCACAGGAACGCCGACGCGGCGCCGCCGGCCACGAACACGGCCAGCATGCCGAGATGAACGCCCATCCGTCGCAGATGACCGCCTCTTTCCTCCGAATGCCGCAGGGATTTACAGAAGAAAACGCCTACCTGCCGGATATGGTTCGTACAGAAGGTGGTCGCCATGGGAATGCCTTCCGCCTGGCGGAAGGTGTTGTACTGCATGGAACAGATGAAATTGATCAACACCTGGGTGATCTGCACCGGCGCGCTTTCCGGAAGAAAACCGAGAAAAACGACGACGGCCATCTCGATAGCCACAAGAAGGGTATCCCAGCGGATCAGCCGGAGTTTTTTGACCGGATTCGGGAGCAGTTCCGACACAAAGGCGCCCAGGCAGTAAGCCGTGATGGGAATGAAGAAATATAAGGCATGACGCCAGTTTCCGTTTCCCAGCGCCATGGCCAGCAGGACAAAATTGCCGGTCTGGGCGTTGCAGAAAACGCCGCCTCTTAACGTATAGGTAAAGGCTCCGAAATAACCGCCCACGAACATCATCAGCAGGAAAATATTCCTGCGCTCACATTCCAGATACTCTTTTCTTCTTTGTCCGGCCCCTGTCCGGCATACCGTCCTGGCTTCCACAACGATCCGCTCCTTCTTTATCATCTGTTCATCCGCCGTTCCCATTATAGCATTTTTTACCGCAAAGTAAAGGATAAACCATTTACGGGCGCTTTCTTTTCCAATCTTTCCGGAACAGGAAAAGAAGGAGGAAGACCGCCAGCGAAACAAGGAGCAGCGCGGCCATATCGCCCCGGCTTTCCCACGTCTTTAAAAGGATGCAGCCGATCCCGCCGAAACCGGATAAGAGGCCGAGGATACGGATGATGATCCCTTCCCGTCTGTCGCGATAGACGATATGATAGATCCACCACAGCAGCAGGATAAAGCCCAGTATGGGCAGCCACAGATCCGCGTTGTAAAACATAAAGTCCGTTGTAGAACGGTCCAGTCCGTACCGCAGCTCCAGCCACATCTTTGAAAAGGTGGTGTACGGCCCGGGCACCGCCAAAGCAAGCAAAACCGTAAACAGGCCGAAACTTTCCGGTATAT
>CALWEE010000171.1 GCA_944376975.1 uncultured Lachnospiraceae bacterium | reverse complement strand
AGATGGGAAGACCCGATGATGAAATCAAAAGGCCATTCCCGGGCTGTCTGCGCGTACCGATCGGCCAGATAGGGCATCAGGCCGAACTCGATGCCGAAAAGCACTTCGATGCGGGAACAGTATCGGGCTTGCAGCGCCTCGATCTCTTTATAATAGGCGTCCATATCCACAAGAAAGACGGGCCGGCCGTTTTCAAGAGGAAAATCATAATCCAGATGTTCAGTAAAACAGATGGTCTTCAATCCTTTGGATATGGCGGACTCGATCATGGACGCCATGGGCGCGTCGGAATCGGTGGAAAAGGATGAGTGCATATGGATATCACTTAAGATCATATCGAAAACCTCCTGGCGGAAATATTATCCTTACAGACGAAAATATTGTAGTATATTCTTATCTTAAAAACAAGAGATACAAAGAGAATAATCGGGACAGGCAGAAAATTATGCAAAAGAAAGCCGGCCCGGTCGCTGCCAGGTCAGATGATTTGAAAAAATCAGACAAATTTTTGTAAAAAACAGCAAAAGATGCGGCCGGTTATGCGCCAGATTGTTAAAAAATTAATAATATTATAAATATGCTTGAAATATGCTTGAATTTTTCAGTGTGATTAGGTAGAATAATATACAGAAGCAAGCTGTAAAACCGCAGCTTGAAAATATCTTTTTAGGAGGAATTTTATTATGGCAGTAAAAGTGGCAATCAATGGTTTTGGCCGCATCGGTCGTCTGGCTTTCAGACAGATGTTCGGCGCAGAGGGTTATGAAGTAGTAGCGATCAACGATCTTACCGATCCGAAGATGCTCGCTCACCTGTTAAAGTATGACTCTTCTCAGGGTAGATATGAAGGCCATACGGTAGAAGCTGGCGAAGGCTGCATCATCGTTGACGGCAAGACCATCACGATCTACAAAGAAGCTCAGGCAGCGAACCTTCCGTGGGGAGAGATCGGCGTAGACGTTGTTCTTGAGTGTACAGGTTTCTATACATCCAAAGCGAAATCCCAGGCACATATCGATGCTGGCGCTAAGAAAGTCGTTATTTCCGCTCCGGCAGGAAACGATCTGAAGACGATCGTTTACAGCGTAAACGAAAAAACGCTTACAAAAGACGACACGATCATTTCTGCGGCTTCCTGTACAACGAACTGCCTGGCTCCTATGGCAAAAGCGCTTAACGATTACGCTCCGATCCAGTCCGGTATCATGAGCACGATCCACGCTTACACAGGCGACCAGATGATCCTTGACGGACCCCACAGAAAAGGCGATCTGAGAAGAGCCCGCGCAGGCGCTGTCAACATCGTTCCCAACAGCACAGGCGCAGCGAAAGCGATCGGCCTTGTTATTCCGGAACTGAACGGCAAACTGATCGGCTCCGCTCAGCGTGTACCGGTTCCGACAGGTTCCACAACGATCCTTACAGCTGTTGTCAAGAGAGCGGACGTGACCGTTGAAGGCATCAACGAAGCGATGAAAGCAGCCGCTTCCGAATCTTTCGGATACAACACGGATCAGATCGTATCTTCCGATATCATCGGTATCCGCTACGGTTCCCTGTTTGACGCGACTCAGACAATGGTATCCAAGATTTCCGATGATCTGTATGAAGTACAGGTTGTTTCATGGTATGACAACGAAAATTCATACACAAGCCAGATGGTCCGTACGATCAAATACTTCGCCGAACTGGCTTAAGTGACGGATATATAAAATATTATACGATCCCAGAAGAGGGTCCGGCGCATACTTGGGCCGGGCCCCTTTTCGTTTAGAAACGGAGGAACTGATTCATGTTAAACAAAAAGTCTGTAGACGATATCAATGTAAAGGGCAAGAGAGTCCTGGTACGCTGCGATTTCAACGTACCGCTCCAGGAAGGTAAGATCACCGACGAAAACCGTTTGGTAGCGGCCCTGCCCACGATCAAAAAACTGATCGCTGACGGCGGCAAGGTCATTCTCTGTTCCCATCTCGGAAAGCCGAAGGGCGAACCGAAACCGGAACTTTCCCTCGCGCCGGTAGCGAAACGGCTGACCGAACTGCTGGGACAGGAGGTCGTGTTCGCGGCCGATCCGGAAGTTGTTGGTCCGAACGCGAAAGCGGCTGTCGCGGCCATGAAAGACGGCGACGTTGTCCTGCTTGAAAATACCCGTTACAGAAAAGAGGAGACAAAGAACGAAGACGCTTTCAGCAAAGATCTGGCGTCTCTGTGCGATGTGTTCGTAAACGACGCGTTCGGAACAGCCCATCGGGCCCATTGCTCCAATGTGGGCGTCACAAAATATGTGGATACGGCGGTTGTCGGCTATCTGATGCAGAAAGAGATCGATTTCCTGGGCAACGCGGTTGAACATCCGGAACGTCCCTTCGTGGCCATCCTGGGCGGCGCGAAAGTATCCAGCAAGATCTCCGTTATCAACAATCTTCTTGACAAAGTGGACACTTTGATCATCGGCGGCGGTATGGCGTATACCTTCTTCGCGGCGAAAGGCTATGAAGTGGGCACATCCCTTCTGGAAGAAGATTACAAACAGTACGCTCTGGATATGATCCAGAAAGCGAAAGATAAAGGCGTTAAACTGCTCATTCCGGTAGATACCGTTATCGCGGACGATTTCTCCAACGACGCGAACATCAAAGTCGTAGGCGAAGGCGGTATCCTTCCCGGCTGGATGGGACTGGATATCGGACCGAAGACGAGAGAGCTGTTCGCTGACGCGGTCAAAGACGCGAAAACGGTCGTATGGAATGGACCGATGGGCGCTTTCGAAATGCCCAATTTCGCGAAAGGTACCATCGCAGTGGCGAAAGCCCTTGCCGATATCGACGCGACGACCATCATCGGCGGCGGCGACTCGGCGGCGGCGGTCAACCAGCTGGGCTATGGCGATAAGATGAGCCATATCTCCACAGGCGGCGGCGCTTCCCTTGAATTCCTGGAAGGCAAAGAACTTCCCGGCGTAGCCGCGGCCAACGATAAGTAAAAAGCTTAGCGAGCCCAAGCGTAAGCGCCGGGCGAGCTTAGCGTTTACTTAGTTCGCCGCAGTTGGCGAACGCGAGCGGCAGCGCGGCGCGAGCTTTACCGGAGGCGAACATACCCGTACTCCCGAAAAGCCGCGAAAGCGCGGAGCGCGAAAAAATAGCCCAAGCGTAAGCGCCGGGCGAGCTTTACGATCAATTTAAGAAAGGATAATCTTATTATGCGTAGGAAAATTGTTGCCGGTAACTGGAAAATGAACAAAACACCGTCTGAAGCGGTGGCTTTGATCAATGAATTGAAACCTCTTGTAGCCAATGACGACGTGGACGTTGTATTCTGCGTTCCAGCCATCGATATCATTCCCGCGGTTGAAGCGGTAAAAGGCACGAACATCCACATTGGCGCGGAGAACATGTATTATGAGGAGAGCGGCGCGTATACAGGCGAGATCGCTCCCAACATGCTGACAGACGCGGGTGTTGAATATGTGATCATCGGCCATTCCGAAAGAAGAGAATACTTCGCTGAAACCGATGAGACAGTCAACAAAAAAGTGTTGAAAGCCATCGAGCACGGCCTGACACCGATCATCTGCTGCGGCGAGACGCTGACTCAGAGAGAGCAGGGTATCACCATCGACTGGATCCGTCAGCAGATCAAGATCGCTTTCCTGAACGTGACAGCGGATCAGGCGAAAAAACTGGTCATCGCGTATGAGCCGATCTGGGCCATCGGAACAGGCAAAGTGGCCACATCCGCTCAGGCTCAGGAAGTTTGCGGCGCGATCCGTGAATGTATCAAAGAGCTTTATGATGAAGCGACAGCGGAAGCTATCCGTATCCAGTACGGCGGAAGCGTATCCGGCGCCAGCGCTCCGGAACTTTTCGCTCAGCCGGATATCGACGGCGGCCTGGTTGGCGGCGCCAGCCTGAAGGCAGACTTCGGAAAGATCGTTTGCTACAATAAATAACACATGCGCCAGCCTGGCGAAACGCTTCGCTCCAAAGAAGCGTCGCGAAAGATAAAAGAGCCGATACCCGGCGGCACGAACCGCCGGGATATCGGCTTTGATATTTTCTGGGATCATCCGGGGAGCATATGTTCCCGGATCCGGTCCAGTATAAGAGCGCAGCGGACCGAAGCGGACAACGGCATGATCGGGCTTTCCTTTCGGCCTTCCAGCAGGCACTGGACGAAATGGTGGATCTCTCCGTAAAAATCGTCTGTCTCATAAGGAATGTATACCGTCTTCCCGCCTTCATTTTCAGAAAAAATGGTCATGGATCGGGGCCTGTGAAGTTCGTCAACGACGATCTTCCCGGATGTCCCTGTAAGTA
>CALWEE010000170.1 GCA_944376975.1 uncultured Lachnospiraceae bacterium | reverse complement strand
ATCGCGGCCGCGCCAAGGAAAAACGTGGTCAGAGGAACGTCGGATCCGGGCGATCAGATCATCCTTCTGGGCGGACGTACGGGACGTGACGGCTGCGGCGGAGCCACCGGTTCCTCCAAAGCCCATACGGTTTCTTCCATCGAGACATGCGGCGCGGAAGTGCAGAAAGGAAACGCGCCGACAGAACGGAAACTCCAGAGACTGTTCCGGGAAGAAAAGGTGAGCCGCCTGATCAAAAAATGCAACGATTTCGGCGCGGGCGGCGTTTCCGTGGCCATCGGCGAGCTGGCGGACGGCCTGAAGATATGGCTGGACAAGGTGCCAAAAAAATACGCGGGGCTGGACGGTACGGAACTGGCTATCTCCGAATCCCAGGAACGTATGGCGGTCGTGGTGGCGCCTGAGGACGCCCCGACTTTCCTGAAATACGCGGAAGAAGAAAACCTGGAAGCCACCTGCGTGGCTGAAGTGACGGAAGATCCCCGTCTGATCCTTTACTGGAGAGGAAAGGAGATCGTCAATATATCCCGCGCTTTCCTGAACACCAACGGCGCCCATCAGGAGACGAGCGCCCGGGTGACGATGCCTTCGGAAGAAGCGTCTTATTTCGGAAAAAAACGCGGGACCGGCGATGTGAAAGCCGACTGGCTGGAGATGCTGTCCGATCTGAACGTCTGCTCGCAGAAAGGACTCGTGGAAATGTTTGACGGCTCCATCGGAGCGGCTTCGGTCTTCATGCCTTTCGGCGGTAAGTACCAGCTGACGCCGGCTCAGGCCATGGTGGCCAAGATCCCGGTGCTCAAAGGCGAGACAGACACGGTGACGCTGATGAGTTATGGATTCGATCCGTACCTGTCTTCCTGGAGCCCTTACCACGGAGCGGTATACGCCGTGACCCAGTCCATTGCCCGCATTGTGGCGGCTGGCGGCGATATGCGCAAGATCCGTTTCACTTTCCAGGAATATTTCCGGAGGATGACAGAAGACCCGAAACGGTGGGGCGAACCGCTGGCGGCGCTGCTGGGCGCTTATCAGGCCCAGATCGCCTATGGGCTGCCTTCCATCGGCGGAAAAGACTCCATGTCCGGAAGTTTCGGCGACCTGGACGTTCCGCCGACCCTTGTGTCTTTCGCGGTGGATGTGGCTGAAAAACAGGATATCATCACGCCGGAACTGAAAGAAGCGGGCAGGCGCCTCGTCTTCATCCCGGTGGAAAAAGACCGTTATGACCTGCCGGTATATGAAAATGTAAAGGACGTTTATGATAAAGTGACCCGGGCGATCCGGTCCGGCGTCATCGTGTCCGCCTACGCGGTGGGCTATGGTGGCATTGCCGAAGCGGTGAGCAAGATGGCCTTTGGCAATAAGCTGGGCGTGATCTTTGACGGGGACATGGCGGAGGAAAAACTGTTTGCCCCGGCGTATGGCGCGTTGGTGGCGGAAGTGGCCGAAGAAGATCTGTCCCGTCTTGACATGGCCTGGGAAAATGTGGGCGTGATCACGAATGAGCCGGCGTTTGTCCGGAAAGATATGACCCTTTCCATGGAGGAAGCCCTGGCCGCGTGGACAGGACGGCTGGAGAAAGTTTATCCGACCCGCTCCGGCGTGGAAGATACGCCGATCGATACCGGCCTGTACGAGACAAAAGAGATCTACGTATGCCGTCACAAAACGGCCCGTCCAAAGGTATTCATACCGGTATTCCCGGGAACGAACTGCGAATACGATTCCCGGCGGGCGTTTGAAAAAGCGGGAGCCGATGTGGAAAGCGTTGTCTTTAAGAACCTGAACGGCAGCCAGATCCGGGAGTCGGCGGAAGCCTTCGCGAAAGCCATCGACCGGGCCCAGATCCTCATGTTCCCGGGCGGATTTTCAGCGGGTGACGAACCGGACGGCTCAGCCAAATTCATCGCGTCCATATTCCGGAACGAGCGGATAAAAGACGCGGTCAACCGGCTGCTGTACGAGCGGGACGGTCTTGCCCTGGGCATATGCAACGGTTTCCAGGCGCTGATCAAGCTGGGTCTTGTCCCCTATGGACAGATCACGGCCCAGAAAGCCGATTCCCCCACGCTGACCACCAACCATATCGGACGGCATGTGTCCAAAATGGTCTATACCAAAGTGGTCACCAATAAGTCTCCCTGGCTTAAGAAGGTGAACCCGGGAGATGTGTTCGCCATACCGGCGTCCCATGGGGAAGGCCGCTTCGTAGCCAGCGACGCCTGGTTAAAACGCCTCTTTGAGACCGGCTGCGTGGCCACCCAGTATGTGGATCTTTTGGGACGCCCGACCATGGACGAAGATTTCAATCCCAATGGTTCATACTGCGCCATCGAAGGCATCACCAGCCCGGATGGCCGTATCCTGGGCAAGATGGCCCATTCCGAACGTATCGGGGATCATGTGGCCATGAACATTGCCGGATGCCAGGATCAGCATATCTTTGAATCCGGAGTAGATTACTTTAAATAATATCCGGATCCGATGAACAGATTACAAGGTTCTCCCTGTTTATAAAATTGGAAGCGGAGCTGCCACAGATCATGTGGCGGCTCCGCTTTTGTTTCAATCTTTTTTTTCTTCTTCTTTCACAGGTCCTTCTTCCCAGGAAAACCGGCTGCCGCAGAAAGGCACGAGGGTCAGGCTGGTGTTGCCCAGGTTGAGCACGTCGTAGGCTTTCATCTCCATGTTGGACAAAACGACCTTGCCGTTCAGATAACACAGCTCCCTGGATTCCCCTGCCGTTACGATGAACTGACGGCTTCTGGGTTCATAGATGACGGCGGCGTGCTTGAAGCGGGAGATGCTGTGATCCGCGCTCAGGACCACGTCCATATTGGCAGCCCGGCCAATGAAGTTGCGCCCGGATTTGAGTTTGAAGCTTTCGCCCTTATATTCCCCTTCCGTGCATACAAGCCAGCCAACGACCGGCTCGACGCCGATGACCCGGGAATAATACCCGATGGTACAGTTGTCGTCTTCATCCGGAAAAGGAGTGGCGGGCGCCGGAGCGGGGGGCACAGGATGGGGGGCTTTTGGCGCCGGCGCGGCGTCTGCTCTTTGGGGCGGTTCCGGGACCGGAGCGGCTTTGGGAGCGGCAGGGGCCGGAGCGGGTGCCGGTTCTTTGCGCGGGGGCGCGGGTACCGGCTGCGTTTTTGGCGCGGGTGCCGGCTGATCTGCCGGCCCGGGCGCGCTGTTTAACTGGGCGCAGTAGGGACATTGTCCGCCGCTTTTGTCTGAGTCATAAAAGTGGCCATTTTTACATCTTACTAAATTCATTGCGATCTCTCCTTTATGTGTATCGGATGATGACAGCCGACGCGTTGTCCATTCGTTTGGTGGCCCGCCCGAGATACGGCTCCAGGAGCCGGGGCAGACGGGACAGATCCGGGCCAAGATCCGCCAGGATCGATAAAAGGGCAGGCTCCGGCAGCAGATCGTAAAACCCGTCGCTGCACAGGATCAGCATATCGCCGGACGCCAGCCGCTGGCCCCGCTTGTGGTCGATATAGGCCAGGCCGCCGCAGCCCAGATAGCTTAAGAGGGCGTGCCCTTTTGGAAGTTCCGCTTCGTATTCGGCCCGGGACAGTTCGCCGGCTCTTAAGGCTTCGTCCAGTTCCAGCCGGTAATTGTGAAGCCGGTTCAGCCAGTACATACGGCCCTCCCGTACAAGTCCGATCCGGCTGTCGCCCACGGAGACCCAGTGGAAATAGCCGTCCTTTATGACGATCCCTGTCAGCGTGCTTCCACCGTCAAGGGGCATGCCGCTGCTGTCCCGGAGGTTTTTGACCTGGAGGTCCAGCCGGCGCGCGATCCGGGCCAGATCCGGCCCTTCAGTTCCAAAGGCGGGAAGGGCGTCGTACTGGGAAAAGAACCCAAGGCAGGCTGTCTGGGACGCCGTAGCGCCGCCGTTCAATCCGCCCATGCCGTCGCATACGGCGGCGGCGAAACTGCCGTCCGGGTATGTCCGGTGATCCAAAGCGTCCTGCTGACTGTCCCGACCGCCGATCAACGATACGGACGTGGCGGTCAGGCCGGCGGACGGGGAAGGGAAGGGCAAAAGGTCAGGCGGCCCGTTTGGCGGACGGCATCCGGAAGACGGCGTCTGCCTGCCGGATCTTCGTTTTCCAAACATCGGGAACATCCCTCCTTTTTTCTTTTCATTTTAGCATGAAATGTAAGCCGCGGAGCAAAATGTCATTTATGACGGTCAAATTGTTATTTATTACATTTTCGCGGCCCCGGTCGGGTTATGGTGTATGATGGGTACATAAGATCGGAAAGGTTCCGATACGTCAGGAGGATGAGCGATATGTT
>CALWEE010000169.1 GCA_944376975.1 uncultured Lachnospiraceae bacterium | reverse complement strand
CCGGACAAAAACTGGGATTTCCAGGCGGATACATACAGTTTGTCATTGGTCCGCGTAAATTCCTCGAGCACGGCCGCCTCCCGGTTAAACGCCCGGACGATATTGTGGCCGCTGTAGACTTCTTCCACCTGCCCGTTGACTTTTCCCAGATATTCCTGCTGGGTGACGAAGTATTTCTGGGAAACCTTCACCACCAGCATGACCAGGACGCCGGACAGAGGAAGCAGGACGACCGCCATCAGCGTCATGAGCGGGCTGATGCTGAACATCATGATCGCGATGCCGACGACGGTGGTGATGGACGTGATCACCTGGGTCACGCTCTGGTTCAGGCTCATGCCCAGCGTGTCCACATCATTGGTGATCCGGGAAAGCACTTCTCCCACTGTCCGGGATTCAAAATAGTCCAACGGCATCCGGTCGATCTTTTCCGATATCTCTTTGCGCATCCGGAAACACATCTTCTGGGAAATGCCGGTCATCAGCCAGCCTTGCAGGAAACTGAAGGCCGAGCTGATCAGGTAAAGACCCAGAAGGATCAGTAAGATCTGGCCGATCCGGGCAAAGTCGATGCCGCCGCTGCCCTGGACCTTGGCCACAAGGCCGTTGAATATCTCCGTCGTCACTTTGGAGAGCACCTTGGGCCCGATGATGTTAAAAGCCGTGGAACATACCGCGAAGACAATGACCGCGATCAGGGCGAAACGATAACGCCCCATATAGGCCAGTATCTTCCGGACTGTCCCTTTAAAATCTTTTGCTTTTTCTCCCGGGACCATGCCATGCCCGGGTCCCATATGCCTTTGCGCGCGCCGCGCGCCGTGCCTGTTCTCACTCATGGCGGGTCCCTCCTTTCAATTCCGCTTCCGACAGCTGCGACCGGGCGATCTCTTTATATGCCTCGCAGCTTTCCAGCAGTTCCTCATGGGTCCCCCGGCCCACGATACGGCCTTCGTCCAGGACGAGGATCTGATCCGCGTGGAGGATCGTGCTGATCCGCTGCGCCACGATGATCACCGCCGCGTCTTTTACTTTTTCATTCAGCGCTTTGCGCAAGGTCACGTCCGTCCGGTAATCCAACGCGGAAAAACTGTCATCGAACAGGAAGATCTTCGGATCTTTCGCGATGGCCCGCGCGATGGACAGTCTCTGCTTCTGGCCGCCGGATACGTTCGTGCCGCCCTGGGCGATGGGGCTGTCATAGCCGCCCGGCTTCGTTTCGATAAATTCCCGGGCCTGGGCCACGTCCGCCGCCTCCTTCATGGCTTCTTCCGTGATCCAGTCTCCGCCGAACCGGATATTGGACGCGATGGTACCGGAGAACAGCACGCCCTTCTGGGGCACGAAGCCGATCAGGCTGTGGAGCTTATCCAGCGAGATATCCCGGATATCCACGCCGTCTATGGTGATCTTGCCTTCCGTCACGTCGTAAAAACGGGGGATCAGATGGACAAGGGACGACTTGCCGCAGCCGGTGCTCCCGATGATCGCCGTTGTCTTTCCGGGACGGGCGGCAAACGAAATATGTTCCAGCGCGTTTTCATCGGCGCTCGGATAGCGAAAGGCCACGTCGTCAAATACAAGGCAGCCTTCCGCGTGGTCCAACTCCGCGTCTTTCACGTCTTTTTTCTCGACAATGGACGTTTCGGTCTTTAACACCTCGTCGATCCGCTCCGCCGCCACGCCGGCCCGGGGCAGCATGATGGATATCATCGTCAGCATGAGGAACGCCATGACGATCTGCATGGTATAGGTGATGAACGCCATCATATCGCCCACCTGGAGCCGGCCCATATCGATCCCGTGGGCTCCGGCCCAGACGATGAGCACGGTGATGCCGTTCATGACGAGCATCATCACCGGCATCATGAAAGACATGACCCGGTTGGTGAACAGCTGAGTCCGCATGAGGCTTGTATTGGCCGCGTCAAACCGTTCCTCCTCATGTTTTTCCCGGCCAAACGCCCGGATGACCGGGATGCCGGTGAGGATCTCCCGGGAGACCAGGTTGAGCCGGTCCACCAGTTTCTGCATCATCTTAAACCGGGGCATGGCGATGGCCATCAGCAGCAGGACAACGCCCATGATGACCACCACGGCCACCGCTATGATCCAGCTCATCCCGGTCCGGGTCCGGGTCACCCGGATGATGCCGCCGATGCCGATGATGGGCGCGTAGAGCACCATCCGCAGGAGCATGACAAGGACCATCTGCACCTGCTGGATATCGTTGGTGCTCCGGGTGATCAAAGAGGCCGTGGAAAACCTGTCCATTTCCCCATTGGAAAAGGACACCACCTTGCCGAATACTTTCCGTCTCAGATCCCGGCTGACGCCGGCAGCCGTACGGGCCGCCACAAACGATACGCCGATGGACGCGGCCATCATGAGCAGGGATAAAAGCGCCATCTTTCCGCCGCTCATCAGCAGGTACCGCGTCTGGATGCCGGAAAGATCCATGCCAAGGGCCTCATATTCATTCCGGACAAACAGCACGGCTTTTTGCCGGGCCATGGAGTCGGAATCGCCCCCGCCGTCTGGCGCGGCTGCCGATACGGCGCTCTCAAAGATCCCGTCCAGTTCTTCCAATGTCTGGCTCCCCGCCCTTTGCCGGACGAGGACGCCTTCTTCGTTTTCTTCATAGGCCTTTGATACCTGCCGGATCTGGTCATCGGTCATGACCATTTGAAGCGCCTCCCACGTCTCCTTCCGCATTTTTTCCGGCGCGGCATGGTCAATGCCGCCCTGCTGGATACCCACATCCACGATATCCGACATATACTTAGGCAGCGCCAGATCGCACGCCGCCTGCAGGATGAGCAGGATAAAAACGGTAAGGACCGCGCCTTTGGAATGTTTCAGATAGCCAAATATCTTCCTCATAGCAAGTCTCCTTTCTTCGCGTCGGCTAACTCTTCTTCCATGATATCGATCATCCGATCCAATAGGATCAGCAGTTGTTCCACCTGTTCCGGGCCCATGCGCTCAAACACCCGCAGGGCAAACCGGTCCATATGTTTTTTGCAGCTTTTCAGTTCCGCTTCCCCTTTTTCCGTCAAAAACACCAGGGTATGACGCCGGTCCGCCGCATCCGTTCGCAGACAGACGAAGCCTTTTTCCCGCATGTTCCGAAGCGTGCGGGAAACGGATGGGGAGGAAACGCCCATCAGGGCCGCCAGCCGGGACACTTTGACCGCGGGCGTATTTTCTTCCGGGCGGCCGTCCGCCGTCCGCTCTCCCGCTCCGCAGGCGTAAAGTATGCCCAGGATCTCATATTCGTTTTTCGCGATGGACGGTATTTTGCGGGACATGTTCAGTTTCCGCATCCTGTCCATCATACGGGTAAATCGTCGCAGGTTTTTTTTGCTTTCATCCATGGCCGTTTGCCTTTCCATATAATTAACTGAGTTAAATGATAACTTTGTTATATTTTACACGGACGATCGGTCTTGTCAAGGCTTTTCACACTTTTTTCACCGATCCTCCGCCCTCCTCTCCACGCGAAGGAGCCACCGCTTCGCGGACGAAAACGCGTCTGCTTCGCGATGGCTCCAAAAGATCAGTTTATATTGCCCAGTTTGTTTACCGTAAGAGCGATGCCGCCATAATAAAAGTTATTTCCCTGGCCGATGACCTGAAGGGTGGTCGGCGTGTCGGTCACCTGGATCAGCTGGGAAAAAGCCACGTTGGCCAGATCGGACGCGGAATTCAGCGTCTTCTGCGCGCCGGCTCCGGGAACGGTAACGCCCTGCTGCTCCAGATACACAGTCACGGTCAGCGGGAAGCTGGCTCCGGACGCCGGGCTGATGGTGCCGTTAAAGGCCACTTGATAGATGCCCGGATCCTGGATCGTGAACAGACCGCTGTTCGCCGTATGGGTGATCGACGTCCCGTTGGTCACGCCGTTGCGGTCGAACACCAGCGGAGCGCCGTCCGTGCCGGTCTGGGACGGCGTAGAGTAAGCCGAAAACAGTTCCGGGCTGGACGTTGGCGCGTCGGCTCCGGTGGGACCGGTGGGGCCCGTGGGGCCTGTGGAACCTTCCGGGCCTGTCGCGCCCGTGGGACCGGCGGGGCCTTCCGGGCCTGTCGCGCCTGTGGGGCCGGTTGGGCCGGTTGGGCCGGTAGCGCCTGTAGCGCCGGCGGGGCCTTCGGGACCTGTAGCGCCTGTGGGGCCGGTAAATCCCGTTAAGCCGGTGACGCCGGCAGGGCCCGCGGGGCCGGTGGCTCCCGTCGGACCTGTGGCGCCTGTGGGACCGGTCGGGCCGGTCGGACCGGCAGCTCCGGTTGGGCCGGTGGGACCCATAGGGCCCATTGCCCCGGTGGCTCCT
>CALWEE010000168.1 GCA_944376975.1 uncultured Lachnospiraceae bacterium | reverse complement strand
TGCGCCATCTCCACCTCTCCGCCCACGCTACGCCGATCTCGCCACGGCGAGGTCCGCCGCATGGAACAGATCGCGGCGTCGGGGCAGGAACTGCACGGCGGATATGACGGCAGCGACAAAACGGTGACCGTGATCGATGGATGAACAGGAGGCTCCTATGTCGAAATTGTATTGCCTGATGGGGAAAAGCGCCTCAGGGAAAGACACGTTTTATAAAGATCTTATGGCTGAAAAAAGACTCGCGTTAAAAACCGTGGTCTCTTACACGACCCGTCCGCCGAGGGAAGGCGAAAAGGACGGCGCGGAATATCATTTTGTCAGCCGGGAAAGGCTGGACGAGCTGGAGAAAGCCGGAAAAGTGATCGAACGGCGGGATTATACGACGGTCCACGGCACATGGACCTATTTTACCGTAGACGACGGACAGATCGACCCGGACGGACAGCAGGATATGCTCATCATCGGCACGCTGGAATCCTTTGCCCGACTGAGGGAACGTTTTGGAAAGACCCATGTCATTCCCATCTATATCCATGTGGAGGACGGGGAACGGCTGGAACGGGCGCTGGCCCGGGAACGCCGGCAGGAACATCCCCGATACGCGGAAATGTGCCGTCGATTCCTGGCGGACGAAAAGGATTTTTCTCAGGAAAATCTGAAAAAATGCGAAATAACGGAAATATATGAAAATAATAACTACGAAAACTGCCTGAAGCAAATAATCAGAAATATTGAAGCGCACCGTTAAAGTGTGATATACTAGGAACGAGGAACAGACAAACCGGTAAAAAGGGGGGATTCCATGTCGGATTTCAGAGATATCATCGGACACGAAGAGATCATCCAGCATATGCGTACCGCGCTGAGGAATAAGCGGATATCCCATGCCTATATATTTGAAGGGCCCAACGGCAGCGGAAAGAACCTCCTGGCGAAGACCTACGCGAAGGCGCTGGAATGTGAAGCCGGCTATGGCGATGCCTGCGGCATGTGCCCTTCGTGTATCCGAATGGATTCCGGGAACCAGCCGGACGTGAAGTGGGTGAGTCACGCGAAGCCGGCCAGCATCGGCGTGGACGACGTTCGGGACCAGATCAATAATGACATACAGATCAAGCCTTACAGCAGTAAATATAAGATATATATCGTGGATGAAGCGGAAAAACTGACGGCCCAGGCGCAGAACGCCCTGTTAAAGACCATTGAGGAGCCGCCGGCCTACGGAATCGTCATGCTGCTGACCAATAACAGCGAAGCCCTTCTTCCCACCATACGCTCCCGGTGCGTCACGTTTCATCTGAAACCGGTCAGACAGTCCCAGATCGAGGCGTTTCTTGAAAAAAAATACGGCGTTCCCGACTACAAGGCCCGTGTCTGCGCGGCGTTTTCCCAGGGCGTCGTTGGACGGGCCGTCGATATGGCGGCTTCCGAGCATTTTACGGAACTTCAGCATGAAGTGCTGAAGATCGTCAAACGCGTACAGGATATGGAAATCTACGAGATCATCGAAGCGATCAAAAAACTGAGCGCGTATAAAGCGGACATCATCGACGTGATCGATATGATGATGGTCTGGTATCGGGACGTGCTGATGCTCAAAGTGACCAAAGACGTGAACCTGATCGTATATAAAGACGAGTATCGTTTCCTGTCGCGGGCGGCGAGCAAAGTATCTTATGAAGGACTGGATAAGATCATCAAAGCCATGGAAAAGGCGAAGGCGCGGCTGAACGCCAACGTGAACTTTGACGTGGCCATGGAAATGATGCTGTTAGTGATGAAGGAGAATTAGCATGATAAAAGTGATAGGCGTCCGCTTCAGAAAAGCGGGCAAGATATATTATTTTGATCCGCAGGACAAAGCGGTGGAAAAGGGTCAGCACGTGATCGTGGAGACCGCCCGCGGAGTGGAATACGGGGAAGTCATCGTCGGGCCGAAAGACGTGACCGACGATAAAGTGGTGCAGCCGTTAAAACCGTTGATCCGGGTCGCGACGCCGGAAGACGACAAGGTGGAGCGGCAGAACAGGGAAAAAGAAAAGAAGGCTTACGATATATGCCTGGAAAAGATCGCCAAGCATGGCCTGGCCATGAAGCTGATCGATACCGAATATACATTTGACAACAATAAAGTGCTGTTTTATTTTACGGCGGATGGCCGGATCGATTTCCGGGAACTGGTCAAGGACCTGGCCTCCGTGTTCAAGACCCGTATCGAGCTCCGGCAGATCGGAGTAAGGGATGAGACGAAGATCGTGGGCGGCGTCGGTATATGCGGCCGATGCCTGTGCTGCAATTCCTATCTGTCCGAATTCGCTCCGGTGTCCATCAAGATGGCCAAGGAGCAGAACCTGTCTTTGAACCCGGCAAAGATCTCCGGCGTGTGCGGCAGGCTGATGTGCTGCCTGAAAAATGAGCAGGAAACATATGAATACCTGAATAAAAAGCTTCCGTCAAACGGTGACCGGGTGACTACGGCGGATGGCTTTAAAGGCGAAGTATCCGGCGTCAACGTGCTGCGTCAGATGGTCAAAGTGGTCATCAATCTGGATAACGATGAAAAAGAAGTGCGGGAGTATCCAGTGGATCAGATCCGTTTCCGGCCCAAACGCAAAAAAGAAAAGCTGAACATCAATGACGCGGAATTAAAAGAGCTGGAAGCGATGGAGAAGAAAAACTCAGGATCGGCGTTGTGATAAAAAAAGAGGAGCGGGACTCCTCTTTTTTAAGCCGCCGACAAGGATAGGGAAAGGCAGCGGACGGTAGCGGAGTATGGAATATTTAAAAGAAGGGGAACGGTTTGACGATCTGGAGCGGAACGGCTATAAGATCATCCAGGATCCGGGAAGGTTTTGCTTTGGGATGGACGCGGTGCTTTTATCCGGCTTCGTCCAGGTCAGAAAAAATGAAACGGTCCTGGACATGGGGACCGGAACGGGCATCATTCCCATTTTGCTGAAAGGAAAGACCGAAGGAAGCCATTTTACAGGGCTGGAGATCCAGGAGGAAAGCGCGGATATGGCCAGGCGCAGCGTGGCGAGCAACGGGCTGGAAAAAGATATCGACATTGTGACCGGCGATATAAAAGAGGCGTCGAAGATCTTTCCCCTGGCGTCTTTCGACGTGATCACCTGCAATCCGCCCTATATGACGGAGAGCCATGGGCTGAAAAATCCCAATGAGCCCAAAGCCATCGCCCGGCATGAGATCTTGTGTGCGCTGGACGACGTGACCCGTGAAGCCGGAAGGCTCATCCGGCCGGGGGGACGGTTCTACATGGTCCACCGACCGTTCCGCCTGGTGGAGATCTTTGACGCGCTGACCCGGTATAAACTGGAACCGAAGCGTATGAAACTGGTCTGCCCGTTTGTCGGGAAGGAGCCGAACATGGTCCTGATCGAAGCGGTCCGGGGAGGGCGCCCAAGGCTTAAAGTGGAAGCGCCGCTGATCGTTTACAAAGAACCGGGCGTCTATACCGACGAGATCCGGGATATTTACGGTTATTGACGAGGAGGGATCCGTATGGCAGGAATGTTATATCTGTGCGCCACGCCCATCGGCAATCTGGATGACATCACGCCGCGGGTGATCGAGACGCTGAACAGCGTGGATGTGATCGCGGCGGAGGATACACGGCATACGATCAAGCTGCTGAACCATTATCACATCCGGACGCCCATGACAAGCTATCACGAATACAACAAGATCGATAAAGGCCGGTATCTGGTACGCGAAATGGAAAAGGGGAAAAATATCGCCCTTGTAAGCGACGCGGGGACGCCGGGCATATCGGATCCGGGAGAAGAACTGGTCCGTTTCTGCCATGAAGCGGGCATAAGGGTCACATCTCTCCCGGGGCCCGCTGCCTGCGTCACGGCGTTGACCATGTCCGGCCTGTCCACCCGCCGTTTTTGTTTTGAAGGGTTCCTTCCCACCGACAAAAAAGAACGGGAGGAAGTCCTTCGCGGACTGGAGCGGGAAGCGCGGACCACCGTCTTTTACGAAGCGCCGCACCGGCTTTTAAAGACGATCAGGCTGCTCAGACAATACGCGGGCGATCGCCGTATCGCCCTGTGCAAAGAGCTGACGAAAAAATTCGAGAAGGTCTGGCTGACCACCCTTGACGAAGCGGAAACCTATTACGGCGCCCATGAAGCCAAAGGCGAGTATGTCCTCGTCCTGGAAGGGGCGGACGCGCGGGCGCTGGAAAAAGAGGCGCGCAGGGAATGGCAGGCGATGTCGCTGGAAGATCATATGGCCCTTTATACCGACCAGGGACTGTCCAGAAAAGACGCCATGAAAGCAGTGGCGAAAGACCGGGGAATGGC
>CALWEE010000167.1 GCA_944376975.1 uncultured Lachnospiraceae bacterium | reverse complement strand
ATCTCCCAGTCTGTAGAAGATTTGGCTGCGCGGAGTGTAGAAATACTCCGGGACTGTATTGAATCAGGCGGCAAAGCCCGGCACGAGACGGTGCCCTTTGCCGTAGAATGGAAAGAAAGCGCCCGGTGCTTGGGCAGTTAGGAGTGAGGATATGCGAGCAAGCGGAATATTGATGCATGTGACATCCCTGCCCGGCGCAGGGGGCGTGGGTACCATGGGTAAAGCAGCTTATCGGTTTGTGGATTTCCTGGAGCGGGCAGGCCAACGGTACTGGCAGATTTTGCCGTTGTCTCCCACGGGCTATGGGGATTCCCCTTATCAGTCCTTTTCATCCTTCGCGGGCCAGCCGCTGATCATCAGCCCGGACCTGCTCATAAAAGACGGCCTTCTTTCCCGGGACGATATACAGGATATACCCCAGTGGGACGACACCCATGTGGATTACGGCGAAGCGATCCGGTTCAAGACCGGCCTTTTGCGCAAGGCCTACCGGCATTTTAAAGAAACGCCGGTGCCTTTATATGTGGAAGAATTTCAGGCCTTCCGTAAGACAGAAGGCTCCTGGCTGGACAATTACGCCCTGTTCATGGCGTTAAAGGACGCCCATGACGGCAAGCCCTGGCTCCAGTGGGACCTGCCCTATCGCACCCAGGAACCGATCTCCATGGAGATCGCCCGTTCGGAACTGGCCGATTCCATCGATTACTACCGTTTCGTCCAATATATTTTTTATAAGCAGTGGACCCGGCTGAAAACCTACGCCGCCGCGCGCCATATCACGATCATCGGCGACATTCCCATCTTCGTGGCTTTGGACAGCGCCGACGTGTGGGCCGACCAGCATCTTTTCCAGCTGGACGACGAAGGCTTCCCCACCGTCGTATCCGGCGTGCCGCCCGATTATTTCAGCGCCACCGGCCAGCTGTGGGGCAATCCTCTTTATCTGTGGAAAAACCACCGCAAAGAGGGCTACCGTTGGTGGATCCGCCGCATCCGTCATCAGCTCCGGCTGACCGACATGCTGCGCATCGACCATTTCCGGGGCTTTGAAGCTTACTGGTCCATCCCCTACGGCGAGGAGACGGCCATCCACGGCCAGTGGGTGCCCGGTCCCGGCACGGACTTTTTTGACGCCGTGATCCAGGCGCTGGGCAAACACCTGCCCATCATCGCCGAAGATCTGGGGATCATCACGCCGGCTGTGGAAAAGCTGCGGGATCACTACGATCTTCCGGGCATGCGCGTGCTCCAGTTCGGTTTTGACAACACCCAGGAGAACGACTATCTGCCCCACAATTTTATCCGGAACTGCATCTGCTATACCGGTACCCATGACAACGACACGACGATCGGCTGGTACGCCCAGGCGTCCGAGGACTCCCGCGATAAGGTCCGCCGCTATATGAACACCGACGCTTCCAGCGTCCACTGGGATTTCATACGGACCGCCCTGTCCTCCACCGCCAAATACGCGCTTTTCCCCATGCAGGATGTGCTGGGGCTGGGAAGCGGCGCCCGCATGAACGTCCCCGGCGTGGCCGGGAATAACTGGGCATGGCGGTTTACTTCCGACGATCTTCAGGAAGAGACCGGGCGGCACCTGCGTTCCCTCACGCTGCTTTTTGGAAGAAAAGGAGGCACTTTATGATACGTTTCATACTGATCTGCGTTTTCCTGCTTTTGTTTTTCATCATCAGCGTTCCTTTATATCTGGTGGTGCTCGTCATCGGCCTTTTTTCAAAGGAAGCCCGGGCAAAGGCTTCACAGGCCATCGCCTGCGCCGGTTTCCGGGGCGTCCTGCTCATCAGCGGCACCCGGGTCATCGTTTCGGGCCTGGAAAACGTGCCGAAGGATACGCCGGTGCTTTATGTGGCCAACCACAGAAGTTACTACGACATCGTGACCTGCTATCCTCTGTCCAAAAACAATACGGCCTTTCTCTCGAAAAAGGAAATGCTGAAATTTCCCTTTGTCAACATATGGATGCTGCTCATGAACTGTCAGTTCCTTGACCGGAACGACCTGAAGAAGGGTTTGAAGACCATATTGAAATGCGCGGAACTTTTAAAGGGCAATACTTCCGTATTCGTCTTCCCGGAAGGCACCCGGGGGCTTGGCGGGCCCATGCGCCCGTTTAAAGAAGGGAGCATGAAGATGGCTGTCAAAAGCGGCCGTCCCATTGTCCCTGTGGCCATATCCAATACGGAAAACATCTTCGAGACCCATCTTCCGAAAGTGCGCAAAGCCACCGTCCGCGTCGCCTTCGGCCAGCCCATCGATCCCACCGGCGTGGCGCCTGCCGAACGGAAGCATCTGGGCGCCCGGACGCAGGCCATCATACAGGAAATGCTTGAAAACATGCCCGAATGATGCTACAATAAATAAGATTCAAAAACACTAAGGAGGGAACGGAGGATGACACCCCTATTACTGATGCCATTGCCTGTTACGATTCTGATCATTGTTCTCGTCGTACTGCTGGCCGCTTTCATCGCGCTCGCCGTCTGGGGCTCCAAACAGCAGAAAAAAGCTGAAGCAGGACAACAGCAGATGGAGGCCGCCGCCCAGCCTATGACCATGCTTATCATTGATAAAAAGCGACTAAAGATGAAAGACTCCGGCCTGCCGGATATCGTTATCGAAAAAACGCCCAAGTATCTGCGCCGTTCCAAGGTGCCCATCGTCAAAGCCAAAGTCGGTCCCAGGATCATGACGTTGATGTGCGACGACACGGCTTTCGAGATGCTTCCGCTGAAAAAGGAAGTACGCGCCATGGTCAGCGGTATCTACATCATGAGCGTAAAGAGCCTGCGGGGCCCGGCGCTCACCTTGCCGCCTAAAAAGAAACAGGGCTTTGTGGCCCGCCTCAGGAGCAAGGCGTTAAAAGCCGCCGGCAGGAAATGATCATAAAAATTTAAGGCCTGATCTCAGATATATCACCTGAGATCAGACCTTTTTTATTGTCCAAAACGGACTTACTTCTCGAAGAAATAGTCTTTTTCATCGTAGATGGTCGGATCGTCCTTCTCTTTTAAAGCCAGAGGGATGAGCCGGTCCTTCCTGTTCAGCCCGGGATCGTCGATCACCCGCTCCACCAGGCGTTCCAGGAGCGCCCCGATGAGAGGACCCGGCCGGATGCCCGCTTCGATCAGATCGTTTCCGCCTATGGCAAGAGCGCGGACTTCAAAGCAGTCGCCCCGTTCCATGATCTGATGGTACAGCTTTTCCTTTTCTTCCAAAAGCCTCAGTTTTTCCGGCACGACCGCCGGATTCTTCGCCGATATATCAGCCCGCTGGACGCGGATAAAATCTTCAAAGATATCCGCTCCCACCCGGTTCAGGGCCCGGCGCACGCTTTTTTCCGTGGGATAGTACTTCAGGCCGTGCCACTTCACCAGCCGGAAGACATGGTCGGTGGTGCGGTTGTCGAAGCGCAGCCGTTTCAGTATGTCTTTCGCCATGCGGGCGCTGACTTCCGGATGCTTGTAAAAGATATCCCGGCCGCCGTCCGTTTTTTTGACGATGGGTTTCCCGAAGTCGTGGATCAGCATGGTCAGGCGGAGGACGGGATCGGCCTCCACGTTTTTCAGGGCGATCAGCGTATGTTCCTCCACATCGTATATGTGATTGGGCGTATGTTGGGGCACGCCTACGATCCGGTCATATTCCGGCAGGATCACCGCCGTGATGCCCAGTTCACAGGCTTTTTTGATAGATTCCGGATGGGGCGAGATAAGCAGCTTCACCAGTTCCGTCCGGATCCGCTCCGCGCTGATCTTCTGAAGGTCCGGGCTTTTTTCTTTCATGGCCGCTTCTGTCCCCGGATCGATCTTAAAGCCCAGCTGGGCGCTGAAGCGGATGCCCCGCAGCACCCTTAACGCGTCTTCTTCAAACCGCCGCGACGCGTCGCCCACGCAGCGGATGACGCCGGCCCGCAGGTCGTCAAGACCGCCGAAACAGTCGATCAGCCCCAGTTTAGGATGATACGCCATGGCGTTTATCGTGAAGTCCCGCCTTTTCAGGTCTTCCTCCAGGCTGGCCGTAAAGGTCACTTCCTTCGGGTGTCTGTGGTCTTCATATTCCCCGTCGAGCCGGTAGGTGGTCACCTCAAAGCTCTCCCGGTCCGCCAGGACCGTCACCGTTCCGTGGGCGATCCCCGTATCCACCGTTCTTCGAAACACCTGCTTGATCTGTTCCGGTGTGGCGGATGTGGTGATATCCCAATCTTCCGGCGTCCTGCCCAGGATGCTGTCCCGGACGCAGCCGCCGACGGGGCAGGCTTCGTATCCATGGTCATCGAGCTGATCTATGATCCATGCTGCCTTTTC
>CALWEE010000166.1 GCA_944376975.1 uncultured Lachnospiraceae bacterium | reverse complement strand
CCCTTTAAGTTCATGCTGATGACCCGCACGCTGTCGCCGGGATGAAAGTCTTCCGGCCGGTTCTTGACAGACGCGGCTGCCTTCGGAGACGGATGATCCTCCAGCTTGTTCAGCCGTTCGCGGACGGCGGAGCGTTTTTTCTCCATCTCGCGGGCGCTTTCCAGCGATTTTCCGGCGGCCAGTTTGTTCATGTCCCGGATCGTCTGATCCGCGTAGTCTTTGGCGTCCTGAAGGATCTTTCGGGCCTTTTCGTTGGCGTCCCGAAGGATGTTTTCTTTTTGCCTGGACAGGTTTTCCTGGCGGGCCTCCAGTTTCTCTTTAAGGCGGGCGATCTCCTTTTTATAGTTCTGTAAGTCTTCCCGTTCCTTTTCAATGGTGCTCCGGCTAGTCTCCAGATCGGCCAGCAGATCTTCAAAACTCTGATCCGCCGCGCTTAAGTACTTCCGGGCGTCTTCGATCATGAAGGCGGGCAGGCCGAGCTTGCCGGATATGGCGAAGGCGTTGCTTTTTCCCGGTATGCCGATGAGCAGCCGGTAGGTGGGGCTTAACGTGGCCACGTCAAATTCGCAGCAGGCGTTGCAGGCGCCCTGGGTGGACAGGGCGAAAACCTTCAGCTCGCTGTAATGGGTGGTGGCCATGACGGTGACGCCCCGGATCAGGAAGTTCTTCAGGATGGACATGGCCAGCGCGGCGCCTTCCGTGGGATCGGTCCCGGCGCACAGCTCGTCCAGGAGCACGAGGGAATGGCTGTCGGACTGATCGATGATGGATATGATGTTGGTCATATGGGATGAAAAGGTGCTCAGGCTCTGTTCGATACTCTGCTCGTCGCCGATATCCGCGTATACCTGGTCGAACACGGCCAGTTCGGACTGGTCGAAAGCGGGGATATGCAGGCCAGACTGGCCCATGAGGGTGAGCAGCCCCACCGTTTTCAGCGATACGGTCTTGCCGCCGGTGTTGGGGCCAGTGACAAGAAGGAGCCGGTAGTCTTCCCCGAGGGTGATGTCGATGGGCACCACCGTTTTCGGGTTGAGCAGCGGATGCCGCGCTTTTTTGATATGGATGCGCCCGTCTTCGTTAAAACGGGGCTCCGTGCCTTTATAGGACCGGGAAAAAACGGCCCGGGCAAAGATAAAGTCCAGCTGGGTCAGGACGCGCAGATCGGTTTCCAAAAGGTCGGCGTGTTCCCCGCACTGGCGGCTCAGATCGGCCAGCACTTTGGCGATTTCTTCTTTTTCTTTCCCGTCCAGTTCCCGAAGTTCATTGTTCAGTTTGACCACGGCCATAGGCTCGATGAAAAGGGTGGATCCGGAGGAGGACTGATCGTGGATCATGCCCTGGATCTGACTGCGGTATTCCGCCTTCACCGGCAGGCAGTAGCGTCCGCCACGCATGGTGATCAGGCTGTCCTGCAGCTTGGAGCTGATATCGGCGGAGTTGACCATGGAGGTGAGCTGCTGATGGACGCGCTCGTTGGTGAGACGGATCTGGCGGCGGACGTTCTTCAGGCCGGGACTGGCGTCATCCGCGATCTCATCTTCCGAAAGAAGGCAGCGGCGGATCTCCTGGCACAGCGGCGACAAAGGCTCCAGCGCGTCAAAGAACGGATCCAGGCAATCCCTTTGTTCGGCGTCGCTTTCCCGCCTTCCGTAGGTTTTGGCCCGGAGCGCGGCTTCCAGAAGGGAGGCGACGCGCAGCAGTTCCGCCGCGCCAAGCGGCGCGTCCACCTTCAGGCGGAGCAGGGACGGCCGGATGTCGGAAACGCCGGAAAGAGACAGGCTGCCCCTGGCGTATACGCGGGCCAGCGCGTCGCTGGTCTCCATCTGGAGCTGGCATATGCGGGCCAGGTCCGAAGACGGCGTCAGCGCGGCGCAAAGCGCCTTCCCCTGGGAGGAGGTGGCGCAGGCCGTCAATTTATCGATGATCTTATCATATTCAAGAGTTTTCAACACTTTTTCGTTCATAAAATTTCCTCATGTGAGCGTTTCGGATGGTTCATGCCTATTTTACTCCATATCCGTAAAAATGGGAACGGAAATTTGAAAAATGTCCCCGGATATGCTATCATAAGAAAACGCTGAATATAGGAAAAGAGGATATACATGATGCGATTTATAAATGAACTGCGTGAAGGCGATGTGATCTCCGGCATTTACCTGTGCAAGAATAAACAGGCGTTGAAGACGAAGGCGGGAAAGACATATTATTCCATGCTGCTCCAGGATAAAACGGGGACGCTGGACGCCAAGATCTGGGAACTGAACAATGGGATCGAACATTTCGAGTCGTTGGATTTTATCAAGGTGGACGGGCAGATCACCAGTTTTCAGGGCGCTCTCCAGGCCAACATAAGACGGGTGCGCCGGACCCAGGAGATGGAATACGACGTGAAAGATTATCTGCCCACCAGCCGCTTTTCCGCGGATGAGATGATGCGGGAGCTGACCGGCTACATCCGTCAGATCGGCCAGCCGCACTTAAGAGCGCTGCTGGAAAGCTTTTTTGTCAATGATCCGGCTTTTATCAAAAGCTTTAAGGAACATTCCGCGGCCAAAAGCGTCCATCACGGGTTTGTGGGCGGTCTGCTGGAGCATACCCTCAGCGTGACCAAACTGTGCGATTTTTACTGTACCCGGTATCCTCTGCTGAACCGGGATCTTCTGCTGACCGCGGCCATGTGCCACGATATCGGCAAGACACGGGAGCTGTCCCTTTTCCCGGCCAACGATTATACGGACGAAGGCCAGCTGATCGGCCACATTGTCACAGGCACGGAGATGGTCCACGATAAGATACGGGATATCCCCGGTTTTCCGGAGGCGCTGGCCCATGAACTGAAGCATTGTATCCTTGCCCATCACGGGGAACTGGAATACGGCTCGCCGAAAAAACCGGCGCTCATGGAAGCAGCGGCCCTTAATCTGGCCGATAACACGGACGCCAAGATGGAGACGATGACCGAGATCTTCGCCGGAAGCCCGGATACGCTGGAATGGCTCGGCTATAACCGGCTTTTTGAAAGTAACCTGAGAAAGACATCCAGATCCTGACAGACAGGAAAAGGAGACGGGAAATGGCTTTAAACAAGAATGATATATGTGAGATAACGATAGAAGACCTGGGCGTCGGCGGAGAAGGCATCGGAAAGGCGGACGGTTATACCGTTTTTGTCAAAGATACGGTGATCGGCGACGTGGCCCGGGTCAAGATCATAAAGGCCCGGAAAAACTACGGATACGGACGCCTGATCAGCCTGATCCGGCCTTCCGACATCCGCCAGGAGCCCCGGTGCGCCAGCGCCAGAGCCTGCGGCGGATGCCAGATCCAGCATATCCGATACGAAGAACAGCTCCGGTTCAAACAGGAAAAGGTGAAGGGGCTTCTTCGGCATATCGGAGGCGTGAAAGATCCGGTCATGCTGCCCATCATCGGCATGGACGATCCCTGGTTTTACCGGAACAAGGTCCAGTATCCGGTGGGGCTGGATAAAGAAGGCCGCGCGGTGACCGGGTTCTACGCGGGCCGGACCCATGCCATCATTCCCGTGGAAACGTGCTGCATCCAGGATAGACGGAACGAGAAGATCATGGCGGCCATACGTCGATGGATCGACGCGTATCACATATCGGTTTATGACGAAACGGCCCATCGGGGGCTTATCCGTCATATCCTGACCCGTATCGGACGGCATACCGATGAGATCATGGTCTGCCTGGTGGCCAACGGCGATAGCCTCCCCCATGTAGAGCCGCTGATCGAAGAATTAAAGACCTTCCCCGGCATGACCAGTATCTGTTTAAATATCAATCGGGAAAAGACCAACGTGATCCTGGGGGATCAGGTGCGCTGCCTCTGGGGACAGCGCTATATCACCGACCGGATCGGCGATGTGTCTTACCGCATTTCGCCCCTTTCTTTTTTCCAGGTCAATCCGGTCCAGACCGAGGTCCTCTACCGGACGGCGCTGGAATTCGCCGCATTAAAGGAGACGGACCGGGTATGGGATCTGTACTGCGGCATCGGGACGATCTCCCTGTTCCTGGCTCGCCACGCGAAGCAGGTCCGGGGAGTGGAGATCATTCCTCAGGCCATAGACGACGCCCGGGAAAATGCCCGGATCAACGGGATAAAGAACGCGTCGTTCTTTGTCGGCAAAGCGGAGGAGGTGCTCCCCGCGGAATACGCCCGGACCGGCGAAGGGGCCGACGTGATCGTGGTGGATCCGCCGAGAAAAGGCTGCGACGAGAAACTTCTGGACTGTATGGTGAAAATGGCGCCGGATCGGATCGTTTACGTGAGCTGCGACCCGGCGACGCTGGCCCGGGACGTGAAGATACTGGAAGCCCGGGGCTATAAACTGGAAAAAGCCC
>CALWEE010000165.1 GCA_944376975.1 uncultured Lachnospiraceae bacterium | reverse complement strand
GCGTGCTCCACCTTTATGACGTATTCGCCCACGATATGGTTGTGATACGCTTCCAGCAGGTCGTAAACGTCTGTAATGCCGCCGGTAGATGAATTTTCTATGGGGAGGACGCCGTAATCTGCCTCGCCGCTGTTCACTGCCTCCACCGCGTCCCCGAAAGTCTGGACATGGAACCGGTCCGCCGTTTCACCAAAATAGCCGATCAGCGCCTGTTCGGCATACGCGCCGGGGACGCCGGTATAAACGACCCGGGTATCTTTTCCGAAATCCGGCGTATAACCGCGAAATCCGAAGGTTTCCGTCGTTTCAGCCGCCAGGCGCTGATACTGGATCATGCGGCTGATGGACATGATGTGCCGATAAAGGGATTCGATCCCCTGCCTGTTGAATTCGGTCGTCGCCAGATGGGTCACCTTGGCTATCTTTTCCTTTTCCCGTTCTTTATCAAGGACCGCTTTCCCCACGCCCCGTTTATAGGCCGCGACGGCTTCGGACACTTTCATCCTTTCTTCAAACAACGCGACCATTTTCTCGTCGATCCGGTCGATCTCATCTCTCAGCTTCTTTAAATCTTCCATATATTTTTTCTAACTCCTGTTCCCTCTTAGATGTCGAATTTTTCTTTCAGCTTTCCGCGCAGCGCGTCCTTTTCCTCTTCCGAGATAAACGCGCCGTCTATGGCGTTCAGGTTCATCTGGTACACATCTTCTTTTGAAAATCCCAGATATTTCATCAGGCGTCTGTACTCCTGTTTTAACGTCGTTCCGGAAACTTTCTGATGATCGGAGCCCACGCATACCCGGATGCCTGCCTCATACAGCTTCCGGATCGGATGTTTGCCGTAAGCCGGCACCAGATCCAGATGGATATTGGTCAGCGGGCACATTTCCAGAGGGACGCGCAGCTGTTTCATCTTGTCCATCAATTCCGGATCGTCCAAAAGCTTCACGCTTTGGCTGATCCTTTTGGCGCCGTGGCCGATGGCTTTGACGATGCTCTGGGTCGTATACTCGCCCGCGTGGACGGTAAACGGTATCTGCTCGTCCCGGATCAGGCCGAACATCCAGTCGCAGGCGTCCGATGTATAAAGGTCTTCATTGATAAATATGTCCAGGCCGCATACGCCCCGTCCCAGGAACTTTTCCGCCTCAACGATGGTCTCGAACGTCTCCCGTTCATCCATAGCCGGATGGATGGACAAGATCAGATTGGCTTTGATATTTTCAGACAGGCGCATGCCCCTCTGAAGTCCTTCCACCGCCGCTTCCACGGCCGCCTCCTGACGCAGCCCCCGGGTCGTGCAAAGGGAGGGGACAAAACGGATCTCCGCGTATAAGACGCCCTGGGCATCCAGATCCTGCACCAGCTCGCTGACGGTCTGGCGTATGGAACGCCGGTCCTGTAAGATCCAGTCCGTCATATCGCACAGATCGTAATATTCCGACCGCTCCACGCATTTTTCCGGAGCCGTCAGATAGCTTTCCAGTTCCTTCGCGTTATAGGTAGGCAGAGGAACGCCCTGTTCTTTCGCGTACGCCACGATCGTCTCCGGTCTCAGCGAACCGGCCAAATGTACATGGATATCAATCATCGGACTTCTCTCCCTTCCTCAATGTCTCATATAACTGGCGGACCGTTTTCCCAAGCAGCGGATGTCTGACCCAGGATCCGATCTCGCACAAAGGCGCCAGGACAAATTCCCGGTTCGCCATATCCGCGTGGGGGATCGTCAGGTCTTCCGTGTCCACCACCCGGTCGCCGTAAAATATAATGTCCATATCGAGCGTCCTCGGCCCCCACCGCACCGTCCGTTTTCTGTGGCACTGTTCTTCAATAGCGTGGAGCCTTTCCAGCAGGATCTTTGGCGGAAGATAGGTTTCCAGACGGACGGCGCCGTTAAGGAAAGGCGGCTGAGCCGTATATCCGTAGGGCTCCGTCTCTACAAGTCCGGACAAAGCCTGGACGCGTACGCCCGGCGTTTCTTCCAGAAGCTTTCGCGCTTTTCTCAGGTTTTCTTCCCGGTCGCCCATATTGCTCCCCACGCTCAGGAAAACCTGTTCCCATTGTCTTTCCGTCGTCACGAAAACCGTTTCAAAAGGCAGGCCGATGGGGGCCTGCGGTTTGTCCAGCTGAAGCCGTACCCGCCGGATAAACGGGAAGGTATCCAGCAGATGCTCGCACAGGTGCGCCGCCGCCCGTTCGATCAATTTAAAGGTACGCGTTTCCATCTGTTCCTTGATCTCATGACAGACCTTTCCGTAATCCACCGACGCCTCCAGATCGTCTGTATGGGACGCCTTCCAGCCGTCCAGATACAGGTCGGCGGATACATAAAAAGGCTGCCCCAGCGTGTTTTCCGCTTCAAACACGCCGTGCCTGGCAAATACTTCCAGGCCGCGTATGCTGATCTTATCCATTTTTCATATCCCCTCTTCAGGCATCCCGGACAGATTCGGCCATGATGACCGCCCTCCGGTTTGCCAGAATGTCATGTACTCTTATAAACCCGACGCCGGCCAGGACCGCCATCACCGTCGTCACCAGCGTCCCTTCCAGCCGCTTCGTGACCGGCGTATCCAATGTCAGGCCGATCAGCGACTTCCTGGACGCGCCAAGGAGCACCGGAACGCCAAAATGGGTAAACGCTTCCAGATGCTTCACGACGAGCCGGTTATGTTCCAGCGTTTTCCCAAAGCCCACTCCCGGGTCCAGGATGATCCGGTCATTTTTTATCCCGGCCTGCTCTGCCCGTTTCAGTATATCTTTCATATCTTCCAGACAGTCCTTCAGGAAATCCTGATACACCGGTTCCGTCCGGTTGTGCATGAGACAGCAGGCCGCGCCGGAACGGGCGATCACCTCTCCCATACGACTGTCGTATTTCAGGCCCCATATGTCGTTGACCAGGTCAGCTCCCGCCGCCAGCGCCGCCCGGGCCACCTCCGGCTTGTACGTATCCACGGAAACAGGCGCGTCAAACCGGGATCTGATGGCTTCGATCACCGGAACGACGCGGGCGGCTTCTTCTTCATCGTCGATCATCGTGTATCCCGGACGGGTCGATTCTCCGCCCACATCGATCACGTCCGCGCCTTCATTTATCATCGTCTCCGTCCGCCGCAGCGCCGCGTCCAGATTTTTGTAGCTGCCGCCGTCGGAAAACGAATCGGGGGTCATGTTCAATATACCCATGATGTATGTGTGATGTTCTGTGTCAAAATTTTTATCGCCTATATACATAAACCGCTCCTTAATACAGGATCGTCCTGTTCTTCTTGTCTTCCGGCCAGTAGCAGTCATCGGCCGCCGGGCACCGCCAGCACATCCTGGACTGTTTATCGGCCCGGGACAAAATATCGCCCAGCGCGTCGGATGTCTCCCGGGACGACGTCTGTCTGTGTCCGGATATGGCCACTTTTATGAGCTTTCGCTCCTCAGGCGTAAACCCGGCTTCCGGAAGGATACGTTCCGCGAAGGCCGCGCCCGCCTCAGCGTGATCGACACCCTCCCGATACTGGGCGGCCCGGCCGATATCATGGAGCAGCGCCGCCGCGTAGACCAGGTCTTTCGTGATCGGAAGCCGGCGTTCCAGCACGTGGATATAAGCGATCCGCGCCACGTCCAGCAAATGTTCCCATCCGTGGCCGCAAAAGATCCGATCCGCTTCACAGCTTACGATCTGTTCCATCTCGCGGATATATCCCGGATGTTCCAATATCCTGTCCACCCTCGGCATGGACGGCCATCCGCCCGTCATGAGCGTACCATATCCAGCACGGTGCGCTGTTTTTCCCGGTCGTCAAGGAAACTTCCCCGACAGACATAGGTCAGCGTGCGCGCCCCCGGCTTTTTTATGCCCCGCATGGTCATGCACATATGTTCCGCTTCCACCACGACCATGACGCCTTCCGGAGCCAGATGCTCCATGATGGCGTCGGCGATCTGGGCTGTCATCTGCTCCTGGATCTGGGGACGTCTGGCATACATATCCACTGTACGGGCCAGTTTGCTCAGGCCTACCACCCGGTCTTTCGGGATATACGCGATGTGTGCCTTGCCGTAAAAAGGCAGCAAGTGATGTTCGCACATGGAATAGAACGTGATATCCTTTTCCAGGATCATCTCATTGTTCACGGCCGGAAAGGTTTTTTTCAGATATTCCGCCGCATCCATGGTCAGGCCGCCGAATATCTCAGCGGACATGCGGGCGATGCGCCTCGGCGTTTCTTTAAGCCCATCCCGCTCTGGGTCCTCTCCGATACCTTCCATCCAAAGACGGATGGCTGACTCTATCTTCTTTTCATCGATCATGATCTGTCTCCTTCATTTTAAGCCCTGCGAAATGGTTCGTTTCGCTCTCCTCGCCGTGCCTGCGCTCGTTCCGCTT
>CALWEE010000164.1 GCA_944376975.1 uncultured Lachnospiraceae bacterium | reverse complement strand
AGGGAAATGCCGGAAGACCTATGAAAAAAGCGATCCAGGATTGATAAAACAGCCAGCTTATCCCGCCGCACAGGAGCGTCCACAAAGCAAGATCGGCCAGGAAGGCGCCGCTGAAATGTTTCCTGAAACAGTCCCGCGGTTTTTTCATCACGCCGACACCCGGTCCAGTTTTCTTCGGTGGATCAATACGTTGCCTGTGGGAAGCAGGGTTTCCGGCGGACCTTCCTCTTCGGGAGCCGCCAGATAAGGCGCCGTTTCCTCCATGACCGCCGCCGCTTTGCTCCGGCGCATGGCGAACAGAGGGTTCAGCCGTATCTCGCCGCTTTCATACCCGGCTATTTCCACGATCTCCGTCACTTTACGGGTCTTGTCCCGCATGCGGTCCAGCTGGACGATGATATCGATGGAAGAAGCGATCTGCTTGCGCACGGCTTCCAGAGGGATCTTGGCCCCCATAAGGACCATGGTCTCCAGTCGGCTGAGCATATCCCGCGGCGAATTGGAATGGCCGGTGGAAACAGACCCGTCATGCCCCGTATTCATGGCCTGGATCATGTCGATGGCCTCGCTTCCCCGCACCTCCCCGACGATGATACGATCCGGTCGCATACGCAAAGCGCTTCGGATCAGATCGCGGATCGTCACCGCGTGTTCGCCGGCGTCGTTGGCGTCACGGGCCTCCATGCGGACCAGGTTGGGGATATGTCGGATCTGAAGCTCGGCGGAGTCTTCAATGGTGATCACCCGCTCGTCTTCCGGCACGTAATCCATCAAGGCGTTGAGCATGGTCGTCTTGCCCGATCCTGTCCCGCCGGATATGAAGATGTTGTACCCGGCCCGGATCATTTTTTTCATAAAATCCGCCGCTTCCTGCGTGATCGTTCCCCGGCGGATCAGCTCATCCATGGTCATGGGTTCTTCGGGGAACTTCCGGATCGTGAGGATCGGGCCGTTGACCGCCACCGGTTTCAGTACCACGTTCACCCGGGAACCGTCCGCGAGACGGGCGTCCACAATGGGGGATGACTCATTGACTCTCCGGTTGGCTCCAGCGACGATCTGCTGGATCACGTCGCCCAGTTTCTCCTCATCTTCAAATCGCCGTTCCCACCGGCTGATCCGCCCTTCCCGTTCATAAAATATATCGCCGGTCCCATTGACCATGATCTCCGTGATGGTTTTATCGTCCAGGAGTTCCTGGAGCAGATCCAGACGCCTTATGGAATTAAACAATTCCTGTTTCAGCGTGAGCTTCCTGTACCCGCTCATATACATCTCCTTGCTGCACTGAAGGATCACCGCGTCGATCTTCTCCTCGATCTCCCTGTCCGACCACTCGCTTTCCTCCTCCAGCTGGCGCAGCAATGTCTCCTGAAGTCTTGCTTTTAAATTTTTATCATACGCGTTGCCAAGTTCCATAGCCCTCTCCTTTCACTGTTCACTGCATCTCCTGCCCGTTCCCCGTCTGCCACGCGATCTTTTCTTCCAGGCCGTCCAGCCCGATATACCGTATGAGCTGGCGAAAACGCCGTGTCTGCTCTTTGGAATCCCGATCCGTCCCGGAAAAGACGATCATTCGGTCCAGGAAGCGGAAGATCTCCGGATACAACGGCAGCCGCTGGAAAACGAGAAGGACCTCCTCATAACCGCTTTTCCCAAGTATGTCCCTGAAAAACAAGGTCCACTGGGCGGGCGTGGTCTCGGTCATGTCATAAGCTGTCATGAACCCCGGAAGCCTGTCCGCGTACTCTCCTGACACGATATGATCCGACAGGGAGACCGCTTCCATAGCTTCCCCGCCTTCCCGGGGGATACGGTAAAAGATCTCGCTCATGCCCGTATGGTCCGCCATCCAGTCCAGATCCGCCAGTTCTTCCAGGACGATCCACAGCCGTCTCTTTCTGTCGTCCTGCCCGAAATAGTTCCGCGCCCAGTCCATGGCCCGCCGCGGCGACGTGAGGGGATAGATACCGGTTACCGCCGCGCCGGCGCCGTTCTCCCCCGGTTTTAACAGATCCATCAGACGGCCGCACAGTTTTCCCGCGGACTGGTACTTGTCCACCCGGATCGCTCCGGGAACGCTCCCCGGATTTTCCGCCAGGACGACCCACCGGATATCCCGCCCGGAAAACGCGTCATAGGCGCCGATCTGCCCGTAGGCGCCCTCTGAGATGAGCGCCGTCAAGGGCCGCTTCTCCTTGACCGCCGCTTTCAGATGATCGGCGAAGGCGTCCAGTCCAAAAAACGCGCGGACCGGATATGTAAAGGCCGTTTTTCTGTTCAGATAACCCTCCAGTCTCTTCGCGTAAACAACATCTGGGTCGCAGATATACAATGTCTCATAAATAGTTTGGTCTCCCTCCATAAAATATCACCACCTGTACGCCGCATGGTTCCATATGATGACCGCGAGGCAGAGCGGCAGAGAAAGACGCAGCCATGTTCCGGGGACCTTCTCCCGGAAATCATAATATGGGAACAGCTTGCGGTAATGAATACACTTATCCAGATATTGAAAAAAATAAAGGATCCGGTCAAGATACTGATGATGGTAAAACAGTTTACCCACAGAAATGATCAAAGCGAAAAATAAAGTGAGCAGCGCGATCTCGTAGGTTTCGCCCACTCCATAGTGCATGCCTGTCACACAAAAAAGCTTTATGTCTCCCGCCCCGACCATGGAGCAGAAATACAAAAGAAAAAACACGATCCAAATGGCGGCCGCCCGCCCCATTCCGACGCCGGCAGCTCTCCACCCGCCTTCCATACACAACAAAAAAACGCTTCCCCAGACTCCCAAACCTGTCCAGCCATTCGCGACTCTGGCTACGGAAAGATCCATATACACAGAACCGATCAAAATACTTTCCAAAAACAGAAACCGAAGTTCCCCGATAGGACCACCTCCGTCAAAAAAATCGGCCAAGCCCGTCAGCGATGCGGAAATATACGTCGAAATGCAATGAAGATTTATCAGATATGTTATGATTATACCGCCTGGATAAGATTTGTAAATAGTTTTTGCCAAACAAACGTTCGACCGATATCGACACGCCATGGCAAAAAATCCCTGTTTTTCTTAAATACTCCGTCCGCCCGTTTTTTTTCACTGTCGCACACTGTCAGATGCCGCCGTTTTTGCCCGATGGGTTTTTCGGTCTTTTGCGCGGATTTTTAAAAACCGGCGACGCTTTAACGGATCTCAGCGAAACATCCGCCACAATCCGACGGCATACAAAGCGGCGACGCCGGGCATGCCCAAGAACGCTGTCACCGCGAAATTAAAAAAGTTGACGCCCACCGGCACGGCGACGCCAAAGGCGGAAAGGATCATATTGCCCGCCGCGATAAAGACAAGCCCGAACACGCCCCGGCCCGCGCACTTGACCAGCCACATAAGTTTCCGGAACAAAAGGCTCCCAATAAAAAAACAGGCGCTTACACTGATGATGGCGATCAGTATCTGGTTCTGCGTCAACTTACATCCACATCCCAAATCTGAAGATCACTACAGTGTATGCGCCTGTCTGTCCGATCATTCTTTTCTTGCCCCGCGTTTTTTCCGATGGCCGCCTCTGCGTTTTTTCCGCGGCGGCGCCGTGTAGTCGAACTGGAATACGACCATGCCGAAGGCCGGCACGTCATAGCCTATGGAGTAAGGCTTTCCGTCCCACTCGATGGGCTCCGCCCGTCTCACGCCTTCATTGAGCATGGGGCGTCCGCCGTATTCTTCCCGGCTGTTGTTGAACACTTCCACATAATCTCCCGGACAAAGCACGCCGGATCGGAAGTCTTTATATTCCACCGGAGAAAAGTTGAAATGGAACATCAGGCACTGCCTGCGGTCCTTTGTCATCCGGCAGAAGGTGAGCATGTTCCTGTCGCAGTCTCCCCCGTTGATCCATCGGAAACCTTTTTCGCTGTCATCCAGCTCGTACAAAGCGGGATGGCCTGTGTAAAAACGCTGCAGATCCCGCCAGTAATTGTTCAGGCACCGATGCTCCGGTTCATTGTCCAGCAAGAACCAGTCCAGGCTCCGCTCCTCGCTCCATTCCCGGATCTGGGCGAAATCCTGTCCCATGAACAGCAGCTTTTTCCCGGGATGGGCCATCATGAACCCGTAGGCCACCCGGAGATTGCCGAACTTCTGCCAGGTTTCTCCCGGCATTTTCTGGATCATGGACCCTTTCATGTGCACGACTTCATCATGGGAAAGCACCAGCACATATTTTTCGCTGTGCATATAATCGAAGCTGAAAGTGAGCTTATGGTGGTCGTAATGCCTGAAATAAGGATCCACCTTCATGTATTGAAGGAAATCGTTCATCCATCCCATATTCCATTTGAAGGTGAAGCCAAGCCCGCCATTAACGGGCGTTTCGGTAACTTGC
>CALWEE010000163.1 GCA_944376975.1 uncultured Lachnospiraceae bacterium | reverse complement strand
ATGACGGCGGACAAGCGGGCGGCTTCTTCAAACGTCCGGTCCGGCATGTCCTCATTTCCGCATTTGACGATGACGTGGGAACCGGGGATCCCTTTCGCGTGGAACCACCAGTCGTTCCCGGAAGCGACCTTGAATGTGAGTTCGTCGTTCTGCAGATTGTTCTTTCCCACATAAATATCATAGCCGTCGGAAGAACGGTAATGGAAAGGCTGACTGACCAGACGGGTCTTTGCCGCCTTTTTTCCGGAGACATGTTTCTTGATGTAGCCGGCGCGGACCAGTTCTTCCCGTATGGCCGCCAGGTCCGCTTCGGAAACGGCGATATCAAGCGCCGTGGCGATGGAGTCCAGATGCTCCAGTTCCAGGCCGGTTTCTTTGGTCAGCACGGTCAAAGCTTCGCAGGTCCGTTTCAGCTTTCCGTAGCGGTCGAAATATTTCCGGGCATTTTCCCTGGGCGAAAGGGTCGGATCGAGGGGCACGCTGATGGGTTTGCCGGTGTGATAATCGGTACACTCAAGGACCGATGAGCCTTCCGGGAGCCCGTAGCCGTAGGTGTTGATCATTTCGCCGTAAAGTTTGTACTTGTCCCGTTTTTGCGTGTCCTTAAGCTGTTTCATCTGAAGATCGTATTTTTTACGGGCCCGATCGGACGCCGTGGAAACGATATGCCTTAAGTCGGCCGATTTCTGGCGGATGCGGGTGGCCGCGTTCTTTTCCGCGTAATAGGTCTTAAGGACCTCCGACATGGAATCAAAGGCAACGGTCTTCTGCCCGGCGAAGCTTGTCAGAGGGATACAGGAAAATTCCACCGGCCGCGAGCCGTCATAAACGATATTCGGTGAAAAAACATGGGCTCCGACATCTTCCATCAGCTGGGCGAAAATGCGGTAGAGGTGGAGATAGGCGTTTTCGCTCAGGCTGGCCGTGTCCTGACGGGAGTCGATGGAGGCGCGGAAGCACAGTTCTTCGGCCACCGTCGGGCTGATGCCGGTAAACCGGGTATACAGAGCTTTGGAGACGGGAAGCGTGGTCTGGCGCATACGGCGGATAAAGTCTTCCCGCGAAATATGGAGCGGATCCGCTTTGTCCAGCGTGTTCGGTATGAAATAGCTCCTCCCGGGAAGGACTTCCCGGACAGAACTGATATTGCCGGATATATGTTTGATGCTGTCGATGATCGTGCCGTCCGGCTGGCAGAACAGGATATTGCTGTGTTTGCCCATGAGTTCCACGATGAGACGCTTCCGGCACAGGTCGCCCATCTCGTTCAGGTGTTCGATATCAAAGAAAAGGATACGTTCCATGCCCGGCTGGGTCACCGACAGGATCTTCCCGCCGTTTAAATGTTTGCGCAGGAGCATGCAGAAACCGGGCGCTGTCATGGGATTGGCGCCGGTCTCCTCTGTCAGGTAGACGAGGGGGAGAGAGGCGTTGGCCGAGAGCAGCAGCCGATAGGTGTTCCGGTTGTTCTTTATCGTAAAGACCAGCGCGTCGTTTTCCGGCTGGTAGATCTTCTGGACGCGGCCGCCGGACAGGGCCGTATCCAGATCGTAGGTCAGATTGGCGATGACAAGTCCGTCTAATGCCATAAAAAATCCCTCCTTGAGGCGCTTTGAAAGTTAGTATATCAGAGTTTGGAAAAGCTGAAAAGATATTTATCCAATAATATTGACGCTTGAAAAAAATTGAATTATAATAAGTTGATATGACTATAAAATAGCCATAGTATCGATATAGACAAGGTTATCAAGACAGACAGAGGATATGAGATCATGTTAAAGAGTATGACAGGGTTCGGGCGGTGCGAGACCGCCGATGATCAGCGCAGGATCGTCGTAGAGATGAAAGCGGTCAATCACCGCTATTGCGACATCAATATGAAGATGCCGAAAAAGCTCAGCTTTTTCGAGTCATCCATCCGCGCGTTCATGAAAAAGTATGTCCAGCGGGGCAAAGTGGATGTTTTCATTACATATGAAGATTATACGGAGAACAATGTCACGCTCCGGTACAATGAAGAACTGGCGGCGGAATACATGGACATTTTCGGCAAGATGGCCGACCGGTTCGGCATTGAGAATGACGTGAAGGTTTCGTCCCTTTCCCGTTATCCGGACGTGTTGATGCTGGAAGAAGCGCCTGTAGACGAGGAAGAACTCTGGCAGTCCCTTAAAAAGACGCTCCAGGGCGCCTGCGAGCAGCTGGTCGACACCCGCTGCCAGGAGGGGGAACATCTGAAAGAAGATCTTCTGGAAAAACTCGGCAACATGGAAAACCTTCTGGATTTCATCGAGGAACGTTCGCCCCAGACGGTGGAAGAACATCGCCGCCGGCTGGAAGAAAAAGTCAGGGAACTGCTGTCCGAGACAGCCATAGACGAAAGCCGCATAGCGGCGGAAACGACGATCTACGCCGACAAGATATGCGTAGACGAGGAGACGGTGCGTCTTCGCAGTCACATACGCAGTACCCGGGAAGCGCTGATCGAGGGCGGGAGCATCGGGCGCAAGCTGGATTTCATCGCTCAGGAGATGAACCGGGAGGCGAACACGATCCTGTCGAAAGCCAGCGACCTGGCCATCGCGGACAAAGCCATCGATCTGAAGACAGAGATCGAAAAGGTGCGCGAACAGATCCAGAATATAGAGTAAGGTGAACAGATCTTGGGAAAACTGATCAATGTAGGTTTCGGCAATATGGTAAATACAGGAAGGCTGACGGCGATCATCAGTCCCGATTCCGCGCCGGTCAAACGCATGATCCAAAGCGCCAGGGACGCGGGAACAGCCATTGACGCGACGCAGGGACGCAGGACCAAGGCCGTCGTCGTTATGGACAACGGGCAGCTTGTCCTGTCCGCGCTCCAGCCTGAGACGCTTTCCAATCGGTTCCAGGAAAAAGAATGGGGAAAGGATGAGGAGCATGAATGATATGAAAAAGGGCACGCTTGCCGTTATCTCCGGATTTTCCGGGGCGGGAAAAGGAACAGTGACCCGCCGGCTTCTTGACAAATACGCCGATGAATGCTGCCTTTCCATATCCGTTACGACCCGCTCGCCGAGGGAAGGCGAAAAAGACGGGATCCATTACTTTTTCCGGACAAAAGAACAGTTTGAACAGATGATAAAAGAAGACCGGTTCTTGGAACATGCCTGCTATGTGGACAACTATTACGGTACGCCCCGGGAATTCGTGGAAGAAAAACGGAAGGCCGGCATACACGTGATCCTGGAGATCGAGATCCAGGGGGCGCTGCAGGTCAAAAAAAGGTATCCGGAAGCGGTCCTTATTTTCGTGACGCCGCCATCGGCCCGGGAACTGGAAAAAAGGCTCAGAGGCCGGGGAACGGAATCCGAAGAAGAGATCGCCGACAGACTGGCGAAAGCCTGTGAGGAAGCCAGGGACATTTCCAGTTACGATCATATCGTCATCAATGATACCGTGGAAGAATGTGTCGATCGCGTATACGGCATTATCCGCGGCGTTTCAGATAGAGTGGCCAACAATGAAGAGCTCATCCGCAGGATAACGGAGGAACTCCGGGTTTTTAAGAAAGGAGAATGAACATGTTACATCCATCGTATACAGATCTAATGGAAGCCGTCAATACCAACAGCGCGGGCAATGAAGCCGGTGAACATCCGGTGGTGCAGAGCCGTTATTCCATCGTTATCGCCACGGCGAAACGGGCCCGTCAGCTCATCGCCGGCCAGGAAGCTCTGATCGAGAACGCGGAAGGAAGAAAACCGCTGTCCATCGCGGTGGAGGAGCTTTATACCGGAAAGGTGCAGGTCCTTGGAGACGAAGACGAGGAAGAAGAAATGATGGACGAGGACCTGGATAAAACGGAGGAAACGGCGGAAGCTTAAAGTAAAGAAAAGATTGCGCAGGATATAAAATGAACAGAAAGAAAAAGATCGTCATCGGTGTATCCGCGGCCGCGGCTTTTCTTGTCATCGCCGCGTACATCGGCGCCTGTTTCTGGTTTAAAGACCGTTACTGGCCGGGTACAGTGATCAACGGTATCCCGTCCGCCGGTCTTACGCCGGATGAACTGTCCGGACAGCTGGTGGAGGAGATCCCGGAATACACGATCGACGTCGTCGAGAAGGACGGCTGCCAGGAAACGGTAAAAGGCAGCCAGATCGGTTTCGCGTACAGCTATCCGGCTTTGTATGACATAAAAAACGGACAGAATTTTTTCCTGTGGTTCACCGGCTTTTTTTCAACGCGTACCTATGAAGCGGAACATGCCGGCGCCTACGACGCGGATAAGCTTTCCGCCACCGTGGACACGCTCCACTGCGTCACAAGGGAAGATATCCGGCAGCCGGAAGACGCCCGGGTGGAGATCACGGACGAAGGTCCCATCATCCATGAGGAAGTTCCAGGCAACGCCATC
>CALWEE010000162.1 GCA_944376975.1 uncultured Lachnospiraceae bacterium | reverse complement strand
GAACGACTGGATATACGGACGGGTCAAACGGATGGAGGAACGGCCGTGAAGCGCCCGAGAGTCATGCTGGCCGGTATCCAGAGCGGGTGCGGGAAGACAACGGTGACCTGCGCTCTGATGAAAGCGCTAAAGGACATGGGGATGGATGTGGGGCCGTTCAAATGCGGGCCGGATTATATCGATCCCATGTTCCACCGGGCGGTCACAGGCAACCCTTCCGTGAACCTGGACGGCGTTTTTACGGATGAGGCGATGATGACATGGCTTCTGGCGTCCCACGGCCGGGACCGGTCGGTCAGCGTGATCGAAGGCGTCATGGGTTATTATGACGGACAGGCAGATACAGCCGCCGGCAGCGCCTGGGACGTGGCCGTAAAGACGGGAACGCCGGTCATCCTCATCGTCCGTCCGGCAGGGGCGGCGCTTTCCGTCGCGGCCATGATCAAAGGGTATATGGCCTTCAGACAGCCTTCCATGATCGCCGGCCTGATCCTCAACGGCATCCGTGAGGGCATCTACGGGTTTTATAAAGCGATGCTTGAACGGGAACTGGGACTTCCGGTGCTGGGTTTCCTGCCGGAAGACGCGAAAACCGTGTTCGCCGACAGGCATCTGGGACTGGTGACGGCCGGAGAGATGGAAGACCTGGAAGAAAAGATCGGCCGGCTGGGACAGACGGCCTTAAAAACGCTGGAGATCGACAGCATACTGGATATCGCCCGCAAGGCGCCGGATCTTCCGGAAAGGATGCCGGAGCCTTTGCTCCAGGCGTTAAAGAGGAACGAAGGCAAAAAGACGGTCCGGCTGGCGGTCGCCATGGACAAGGCTTTTTCGTTCTATTACACAGATAATCTGCGGCTATTGTCCAGGATGGGCGCGCGGATACTGCCGTTTAGCCCGCTGTCCGATGACAGCCTCCCGGAAGATATCCATGGGCTTTATATCGGCGGCGGCTATCCGGAACTGTACGCCCGGTCCCTGGCAAAAAACGCGTCCATGCGCCGGGCCATACGCCGGGCGGTGACCGAAGAGGGTCTGCCCGTTGTCGCGGAATGCGGCGGCTATATGTATCTGGCGGAATATATGAAAGACAAGGAAGGCGTCCGATGGCCCATGTGCGGCGCGGTGCCCGGGGAATGTGAAATGACCGGGCGGCTCGGGCCTTTCGGCTACGTTGAGGTGGAATGTGGGACCGACACAGTGCTCGGCCCGGCGGGGACCCGGTTCATGGCCCATGAATTCCATTATTCAAAAATGACCGGCGCAGACGGGGACTTTTCCATGAAAAAGGCCAACGGAAGCGGATGGCGGGGCGGATGCGGTAGGAAAAACCTGTACGCGGCCTATCCCCATCTGTATTTCCCGGCGGCTTTGGACGCGGCGGTATCTTTCATGGACAGCATGAGAGACTGGCGGGACAGAAAGGAACGGGGAAAAAGATGATACGATTATTCGCGGCGTTTGCCGCCGACATTCTTTTCGGCGATCCTTACTGGCTGTACCACCCGGTCCGTCTGATGGGGAAATGGATCCGTTTCCTTGAAAAACGGCTGAGAAAGGTTTTTTCCGCTTCAGAGGGCTGGGAAAGGACGGCGGGACGGCTGCTTGTTTTGCTGACGGTGATACCGGCCTTCCTTTTGCCGTTTCTGTGCCTGGAAGGGCTGTCTTGTCTGAACGTGCCTCTTCCGGAAAGCCTGGCGGCCCGGACCGGCTCCATAAAGACATGGGGCGAAGGGCTGGCCGTTTTGCTGGACGCTTTCTGGATGTACCAGATACTGGCCATGGGATGTTTGAAAAAGGAAGCCATGAAAGTGTATCACGCGCTTAAGAAAAACGATCTGGCTGACGCCAGGGAAAAACTGTCCGGGCTTGTGGGCCGGGACACGACGGATCTTTCCGGGGAAGAAGTGGTGAAAGCCACAGTGGAGACCGTGGCGGAAAATACAACGGACGGCGTGGCGTCGCCGCTGTTTTACATGACCATCGGCCTGCTTTTCCTGCCCTTCGCGTCGCCCCTTGGTTTTGCTTTCAAAGCGGTCAATACGCTGGACTCCATGGTGGGATACCGGAATGAACGCTACATGTGGTTTGGCCGGGCTTCGGCCCGGACGGACGACGCGGTCAATTTCATACCGGCCCGGCTGTGCGGCCTGATCATGGCAGCCGCGGCTTTTCCAGGTTATGACGCGCGGCGGGCGTTTAAGATCTTTAAGCGGGACCGGCTGGCCCATCTGAGCCCGAACAGCGCCCAGACGGAAAGCGCCTGCGCCGGAGCGCTTGGCATACAGCTTGGCGGGACCCATATTTATTTCGGGAAGCCGGTGGAAAAACCCACGTTGGGCGATCCGGTCTTCCCGGCGGAAAGGAAACATATAAAAGACAGTATCCGTCTGATGTTCAGGACCGGGTGGATCTGTATGGCGCTGGCGGAGCTTTCGCTGCTGTGCAAGATCCTGCTTTTTTCGACGCCGTAACAGGCCTTGCGGATAGGACGGCGTTAAAAGCAGGCGAAGGAGGAAATATGAAAGCGGATAATATACTTTTGATCGGATTTATGGGAACCGGAAAGACGACGGTATCAAGGGCGCTGGCGTCGGCCCTGGGCATGCGGGAGATCGATACGGACGCCTGCATCGCCGAAAGGGAAGGCATGTCCATCGCGGACATCTTCCGCGAAAAAGGCGAACCCTATTTTCGTGACCTGGAAACCCGGCTGCTCATGGAACTGGAAGAAAAAAGCGGATATATCATTTCCTGCGGCGGCGGGATGGCCATGCGGGAAGAAAACCGGGAAAAGATGAAGGCCGCCGGCTGCGTGGTGTTATTGACAGCGCGCCCGGAGACCATACTGGAAAGAGTGAAAGACGATGATTCCCGTCCCCTCCTTTCGGGACGGAAAACGGTGGAAGAGGTCCAAAAGCTGATGGACGCGCGGCGGGAACGGTACGGCGCGGCGGCGGATATACAGGTGGCCACGGATCGGCGGACGCCGGAAGACATAGCGAAAGACATAGTGGAGCGTATCGGAGGTAAGATATGGAGATCCTGATCATAGACGGACAAGGCGGAGGTATCGGCAGACAGTTGGTGGCTGCCGTGAAAAATCATTTTGAGCAGGCGCGCGTCACGGCGGTGGGGACCAACAGCATGGCCACAGGCGCCATGTTAAAAGCCGGGGCGGATCAGGCGGCCACCGGAGAGAACGCGGTGCGTGTGGGCTGCCGGAAAGCGGACGTGATCATCGGGCCGATCGGCATCGTCATCGCCGACGCGTTATGCGGCGAGATCACGCCGGCCATGGCGGCGTCTGTGGGACAGAGCCGGGCAAAGAAAATACTGGTGCCGGTCAATCACTGCGACAACGTGGTCGTGGGCGTGCCGGAAGCCGCTCCCGGGAAACTGATCCCCTGCGTGATCGAAGAAGTGGAAAAGATCCTTTCGGAAGGCGGGAAGTAAGAAGATGGATATGGAAAATATTTTGCGGTCGATCATGGAGAAACGGCCGGACGCGGACGGGAAAAGCCCCGTGGTCATCGCCATAGACGGGCGGGCGGCGTCCGGAAAGACGACGCTGGCGGCCGGACTTGAAAAAGAACTGGGAGCGTCCGTGATCCACATGGATGATTTTTTCCTGCCCAATATGCTGCGGACGGCGGAGCGGTTTGCCGAACCGGGCGGAAACGTCCACTACGAACGTTTTTTACGGGAAGTCCTTCCTTTTTTGCGGGAAACACGGCCCTTTGATTATAGGATATTTGACTGCGGGACGATGGCTTATAATGGGACACGGACGGTCGGCGCGTCGCGCTGGCGGGTCGTGGAAGGCTCTTACAGCTGCCATCCCGTATTCGGCGAGTACGCCGATCTTCGGATATTCTGCGACATCGCGCCGGAGGAACAGAAAACGCGTATCCTCAGACGCGACGGAGCCGAAAAAGAAAAGCTGTTCGCGCAGAAGTGGATCCCTCTGGAAGAAGCGTATTTTAACCGGTTCGATATTGCCCGGAAAGCGGATATACAGGTCCGTTGATCTTACAGGTGAAAAGATAACCGCCCGTTTGAATGCCCCGTGCTAATAAGGCAGTAAAAAGTAGCGAAGATGGGGCTGTCGGGAAATAGATAGCCCCTTTCAATACTAAAAACATAATTGGCCTTCTTAAATACAGCGAACGCATACATATTGGCTGAATAATTCGTCAAAAAGTGTTATAATAAAGCATTACATTATGGATTTGGTAAATAGCAAGCTGAGAGTCCCGTTTACAATCCAAAGCTCCCGTTTTGTAATTTAAACTCCTGTTTTGTAAGTGAGATTCCCGATTTGTAAATGAAGCTCCCGGTTTGTAAGCGAAAATCCCGGATTTTCTTTCCTTCATTGATATGTTATAATACGTTCAGCAATAAATTTGCG
>CALWEE010000161.1 GCA_944376975.1 uncultured Lachnospiraceae bacterium | reverse complement strand
TTGGAGGAACCGGTGGCTCCGCCGCAGCCGTCCCGTCCGGTACGTCCGCCCAGAAGGATGATCTGATCGCCCGGATCCGATGTTCCTCTGACCACGTTTTTCCTTGGCGCGGCCGCGATGACCGCCCCGATCTCCATGCGCTTCGCCGCGTAATGGGGATGATAGATCTCGTGGACAAGGCCGGTGGCCAGACCGATCTGGTTGCCGTAGGAACTGTATCCCGCGGCCGCTTCCGTAACGATCTTCCTTTGGGGCAGCTTGCCTTCCATTGTCTCTTTAAGCGAAACCGTGGGGTCGGCCGCTCCGGTCACCCGCATGGCCTGATAAACATAGGTCCTTCCGGACAGAGGATCTCTTATGGCGCCGCCGAGGCAAGTGGCTGCCCCGCCGAACGGCTCGATCTCCGTGGGATGGTTATGGGTTTCGTTTTTAAAGTTGATCAGCCATTCTTCCTGCTTTCCGTCGATGGTCACCGGAACGATGATGCTGCAGGCATTGATCTCGTCGGTGTCCTCCATATCCTCAAGTTTCCCGTCTTTTTTCAGCTTCCGCATGGCCATTAAAGCCACGTCCATGAGGGAAACATATTTATCTTTCCTTCCCGCGAATATTTCTTTCCGATGGGCCATATACAGGTCGAACGTATCTTTCACCGGCTTTTTATAATAGCCGTCGTCAAAAACGATGTCTTTCAGCTCGGTGAGGAAAGTGGTATGCCGGCAGTGATCGGACCAGTAGGTATCCAGGACGCGGATCTCTGTCATGGACGGATCCCGTTTTTCTTCGTTCCTGAAGTACTCCTTTATGAACAGGAAATCGTTGAAGGTCATCGCCAGGTTCAGGGACGCGTAAAGCTCTTTTAACCGGTCCGCCTCCATGGAAATGAACCCGTCGAATACGGCCACATCCGCCGGTTCCTCAAAGTCAGTGATCAGCGTATCCGGCTTGGTTTCAGACGCTTCTCTGGAATCCACCGGGTTGATGCAGAACGCCTTGATCTTTTCCAGTTCGTCCTCGGAAATATCACCGGATATCAGATAGGTGGTGGCGGACCGGATGACCGGTTCTTCATCTTCCGCCAGGAGCCGGACGCACTGGGCGGCCGAATCGGCCCTCTGATCGAACTGTCCCGGGAGATACTCTACGGAAAAGCATTTTTCCCCCGGATCTTTCCGGAAGGTTTCTTCATATAATTCATCCACCGGCGGCTCCGCGAACACGGTCGTCTTCGCCATATCATAAGTGGCGTCTGTGATATTCTCCATATCATAACGGATAAGCACACGCGCGCGGGTTACCTGCCCAATGTCCAGATAATCATGGATATCCTTCAGAAGCGCTTTCGCGGCAACGGCATAATCCGGTTTCTTCTCCACATAGATACGTCTTACGCTGGTCATTCTATACCTCCATTCTTATTTCAGGCCGCCCGATATGCGGATTTTGGCCGGCCTTCTGGATCATACATATTTTCTCATACAGTATAGCATCGTTTCAGTCATAATTAAAGTTAATATATTTAATTCTATTCATTAGATATTCTAATCTGGTACTGTTAATATTTCATAAATTGGATATTTTCACAGTGCCAAACCACCGCTATAATGGGTACAGAAATTTGACAAAAGGAGTGATCCACCATGGGCAGATCAGAATTGAAAACGAAACATATGGTCTTTACAGCTTTATTCGCCGCCATGACATGCGCGGCCACATTAAGTCTTCACATACCGACTCCGGGGACCGGCGGCTATATCCATCCCGGCGACGCCCTGGTCGTTTTGTCCGGCATCCTTCTCGGTCCCATATACGGCGGTCTCGCCGCGGGCCTGGGTTCCGCCCTTTCCGACTTTTTATCCGGGTATATGATCTATGTGCCGATCACCTTTATCGTCAAAGGGGTGATCGCCGTTGTCTGCTACTTTGTCTATCACCGGCTGCTTGGGAAAATATCTTCCGTTGTGGCCAAAGGCATCATCACCGGCTGCTTTTCCACCTTTATCGTCGCTGCCGGCTACTGTTTTTTCGAGTACTTCATCTACGGGACGGGCGCTTTCGCCAGCATACCGGCCAATCTCATCCAGGGGCTTTCCGGCCTGGTCATCGCCACGCTGCTCCTTCCCCTCTTAAAACAGGTCCCGGATTTTAAAGGGATCCTTTAAAGCAGACGACGCGCGGAGCGGACGGTCAATCTTTCATTGACAATCCGCTCCAAATATGTTATGAATGTATTATTCAATCTTGAAAAGAAAGGGTGTGATAGGCGCATGGACGACGATCCTGAAGAAAATCATAATAAAGTGACAGGCATATTCTCTGTTTTAGCGCGAATGGACATGTGAGTACAGGTTGACATAATGCAACCTTTTGTTACTGTCCATATTTTTTTGCGTTTTTTTAAGAAAGGATTTTTATGTTAGGCTCAATTTTACTTATCATTGTTTTTACTTTTTTAAACGCCGTATTCGCCAGCGCGGAGATCGCCGTCATTTCCATGAAAGAAACCCGGCTGAAACACCTTACGGAAAACGGGAACAGGCGGGCCCGCATGCTCACCAAACTGGTGGAACAGCCTTCCCGCTTCCTGGCTACCATACAGGTATCCATCACCCTGTCCGGTTTTCTTAACAGTGCTTTCGCTTCCGATAACTTTGCCGGCATGATCGTTGACGCCCTCGTGGCCGCCAACGTGCCCATCCCGGAAAAGACCCTCAACTCCATCGCCGTGCTCGTGGTGACGATCATCCTGTCCTACATCAGCATCGTGCTGGGTGAGCTTGTTCCGAAGCGGATCGCCATGCGTCATCCCGAATCTCTGTCCCTTGGCCTGGCGCCCACGCTGTACGGGATCGCCCGCGTCTTTTCGCCGGTGGTCTCCCTGCTGACCACCTCCGCCAACCTGCTGCTCCGTCTTTTCGGCATCAACGCCACGGATGAAGAAGAACAGATCACCAAAGAGGAGCTGCGCATGATGCTCAACGAAGGCAACGAGCAGGGCGTGATCGGCAGCCAGGAAAATGAATTTATACAAAATGTTTTTGAATTCAACGATACGATCGTGGAACAGATCTGTACCCACCGGTCCGAAGTGATCCTTCTGGACGTCCAGGACGATCTGAAAGAGTGGGAAACGATCATCTTTGAGAACCGGCACAGCTTTTATCCGGTCTGTGAAGGATCAAAGGAACATATCATCGGCGTGCTGGATACGCGGGATTATTTCCGCCTGAACGGAAAAAACCGTCAGGCTGTCCTTGACGCCTGCGTCAAACCGGCCTTTTTCGTACCGGAAAACATGCGCGCCACCCGGCTTTTCGCCGAAATGAAAAAACGCCGGAACTATTTTTCCGTCCTTCTGGATGAATACGGAGAAATGTCCGGCATCGTCACCCTCCACGACCTGGTCGAGGAGCTGGTGGGTGAACTTTATGAGGAAAACGAAACGATCACGGAGAAGATACGTCAGATCGCGCCCAACGCCTGGCTTGTCAAAGGCGACGCGGACATCGACGATTTCCAGAAGCTGCTGAAAGTACAGATCCCGGATGACGATTTCGATACCTTCAACGGATTTATCTATCACATCATCAACCGGATCCCGGATGACGGCAGCCGCTTCACCTGTCAGGCCCATGGCCTGATCATCCAGGTGACCTCCGTGGAAAGACATAAGATCAAGGAAGCCATCGTCACCCGCCGCCAGACGGCAGCGCCGTCGGAAGGCGAGAACGATACAGATCACTGATCCCTAGAAAAAGCCCAGATGTTCCATTAAAATGCGCAGTCCCAAAAGGATCAGGATCAGGCCGCCGGCCAGTTCCGCCCGCGACCGGTAGCAGGTTCCGAACACGCTTCCGGTCTTGACGCCGATCATGGACAGCGCGCAGGTGGTCACGCCGATAAAAGCGACCGCCATCCATATATTGACCTTGAGGCAGGCCAGGGAGATCCCTGCCGCCAGGGCGTCGATGCTCGTCGCCACCGCCATCGGGAACATATCTTTAACAGCCAGCGATCCGCTGGCTGTTTCTTCGTCTTCGCCCCGCGACTCCCGTATCATATTGATGCCGATGACAGCCAGCAGGCCGAAGGCGATCCAGTGATCCACCGCCTCGATATACTGCTGAAAATAAGAACCCAGGAAATATCCGATCAGAGGCATGAGCATCTGAAAGCCGCCGAACCATAAACCCACGACGAACGCGCCGCTCACCCGTATCTTTCGCATGGCCAGCCCTTTGCAGACCGATACGGCGAAAGCGTCCATGGAAAGGCCCACCGCCAGGATGAAAAGGGATATAAAACTCATTTTTTCGTTTCCTCCTTTGTACTGTACGCTGCCCGTCAGGCGTCTTTTGACTCGATCAAAAGCGCGACACCTTCCTCGACGCGGATCCTTCCGGTTTCGGCCGTCAGTTCATTGCTGACGCACAGGCTGTCGCCCATATAGGTCTCTGCCCGATCCAGAGGATATTTAAACCCTTC
>CALWEE010000160.1 GCA_944376975.1 uncultured Lachnospiraceae bacterium | reverse complement strand
CGCGTAAAACCGTTAATTTATTGGGTAAATTCATAAAGCACCTCCCCTGTCAGGTCGTAAGCGTCCGAACCGGTCACCTTCGCGTATACCATATCTCCGGACATCAGTTCTTCCTCCGCTTTCAGGAAAATGTAACCGTCCACGTCCGGCGCGTCCCGATAGGTCCGCCCCACGTAGACACGATCTTCCGGTATCTTTCCTTCCACCAGTACCCGAATGGTCTTTCCCACCATATTCCGGGAATTTTCTTCGGAGATCGCCTGCTGAAGGGACATCAGTTCGTCCCGTCTGGCCTCTTTTAACCGGTCCGGTATCTGATCGTCCATCTTTTCCGCCGGCGTTCCTTCCTCCGGCGAATAGGTGAACACGCCCAGCCGGTCGAAGCGGACCGCGTCGATGAACGCCAACGTTTCCTCGTGATCTTCCCGGGTCTCTCCGGGAAATCCGGTGATCAGCGTGGTCCTGAGGGCGATATCCGGCATGGCCGCCCGCAGCTTCCCGATGATCGTTTCCAGCTCTTTCCGGCTGGTCCTGCGCCCCATCCGTTTCAGTATGGCGTCGCTGGCGTGCTGGATGGGCAGATCCAGATAATGGCAGATCTTCGGTTCCTCCGCCATGACCCGGATCAGCTCGTCCGTTATCTCTTCCGGATAACAGTACAGGATGCGGATCCACTCAATGCCTTCTATACGGCAAAGTTTTTTCAAAAGCATGGGGAAACGTTTTTCGCCGTAGATATCTTTTCCCCACATGGTCGTCTCCTGGGCGACGATGTTCAGCTCCTTTACGCCTGCCGCCGCCAGTTCCTCCGCGTCTTTAAGGATATCTTCCATCGGAACGCTCCGGTAGGCGCCCCGAAGTTTGGGAATGATACAGTAAGTGCAGTGTTTGTCGCAGCCTTCCGCGATCTTAAGATAACTGAAATAACCGCCTGTGGTGATCACCCGCCGCACATGGCCTTCCGGCAGCCGGTCGATGCTTTCAAACGCCCGGGGCCTTTTACCCTGCCCGGCTTCTTCGATGACCTGACAGATCCGGTCATAGGCTGTCGTCCCAACCACCGCGTCCACTTCCGGTATTTCTTCCAGTATTTCTTCTTTATATTTTTCCGCCAGGCAGCCGCTCACGATGAGGAGGCGGCATGCGCCCGTTGCTTTCAGTTTCGCCATCTCAAGTATGGTCTCCACGCTTTCTTCCCTGGCGTCGTGGATAAAACTGCACGTATTGATGATGATGGCTTCCGCCTCATTTTCATCGCTGGTCAGCGTATAGCCCCTGTCCCTTAAAAGGCCGAGCATGACCTCCGAGTCCACGAGATTTTTATCGCAGCCAAGCGATATGAACATGATCTTCATCCGGTCTGACCTCACATTTCCGCCGCCTGGACGCAGTTGTACATCAGCATGGCAATGGTCATGGGGCCGACGCCGCCCGGCACCGGCGTGATGGCGGAAACATGGGGATAAACGTCATCATAGTCCACGTCTCCGCAAAGCTTGTTGTTTTCATTTCGATGGATGCCCACGTCGATAACGACCGCGCCTTCTTTGATATATTCATGGTCGAAAAATTTCGGTTTCCCGATGGCGGCCACCAGGATATCGGCCCGACGGCATACCTCTTTCAGGTTCCGCGTCCGGGAATGACATACGGTCACTGTCCCGTTCTCCCTCAAAAGCAGCATGGCCATCGGCTTGCCGACGATGTTGCTCCGTCCTACGACCACACATTCCTTTCCTTCGATCGCGATGCCGCTCCGTTTTAAAAGCTGGATGATGCCCGCCGGCGTACAGGATACAAAGCCTTTTTCGCCGATGCTCAACGCGCCCACGCTCTGGGGATGGAAACCGTCCACGTCCTTTTTCGGATCGATGGCCCGTATCACCTGATCTTCCCGGATATGGCCCGGAAGGGGAAGCTGGACAAGGATGCCATGGACATCTTCCCTTTTGTTCAATGAAGCGATCAGTTCCAGCAGTTCCTCCTCTTTCGTCTCCTCCGGCAGTTCATAGGCCAGCGAGCGGATGCCGATATAGGCGCAGGCTTTTTTCTTATTGCCCACATACACGGTGGAAGCCGGGTCGTTCCCGACCTGTATCACCGCCAAAGTGACCGTTTTTCCTTCTTCCTTCAGTTTCGCCACTTTTTCTTTCAGTTCGTCCTTTATCTGGGCGGAAATCATCTTACCATCGATCCTTAATGCCATCTGTGCCATCCTCCTTAGAATAATCCTGTGATCTTTCCCTGATCGTCCACGTCGATATTTTCAGCTGCCGGGTGCTTCGGAAGTCCCGGCATGGTCATGATCGCTCCGGTGATCGCCACCACGAATCCGGCGCCGGCGCTCACATAAGCTTCTCTCACATTAACTTTAAAATCGGTCGGCCGTCCCAGCAGTTTCGGATCGTCCGACAGGGAATACTGATTCTTCGCCATACATACCGGCAGATCGCCCATGCCCATATCCTGGATCTTTTTCAGGGCGTTTTTAGCCGCCGGAGAATAGGTCACGCCGTCGGCGCCGTATATCTTCTTCGCTATGGTCTCGATCTTATCTTCAAGAGACGCCTCATCGGGATAAAGGAGCTTAAAACGGCTCTCTTTTGTCTCCAGTATGTCAAGTACTTTATCGGCCAGCTCAAGGCCGCCTTTACCGCCCTTTTCCCAGACTTCGGACAAGGCGAAGGAACAGCCTCTTTCTTCGCAGAAATGTCTGACATAGCCGATCTCTTCGTCCGTATCCGTCACGAACCGGTTGAGGGTCACCACGATCGGCACGCCGAAGGTATGGAGGTTTTCGATATGCTTTTCCAGATTGACGATGCCTTTTCGCAGCGCTTCCATGTTGGGCCGCGCCACTTCCGCCTTCGGCACGCCGCCGTTGTATTTGAGCGCTTTGATCGTGGCCACCAGCACGACCGCGTCCGGCGCGAGGCCGGTCTTGCGGCATTTGATGTCAAAAAACTTCTCCGCTCCAAGATCCGCGCCGAATCCGGCTTCCGTGATGACGATATCGGCCAGTTTCAGTCCTAAACGGGTGGCGCGCACGCTGTTGCAGCCGTGGGCGATATTGGCGAACGGGCCGCCGTGTACGATGGCCGGCGTATGTTCCAGCGTCTGGATGATATTGGGCCGTATGGCGTCTTTTAGCAATGCCGCCATAGCGCCCACCGCTTTCAGGTCTTTCGCGGTGACCGGGTCTCCATCCATATTATACGCGACGATGATCCGGCCCAGCATCGCTTTCAGATCGGCCATATCCTCAGCCAGGCAGAGGATCGCCATGATCTCTGACGCGACGGATATGACAAAATGGTCTTCCCGGACCACGCCGTCCGCTTTGGCTCCAAGGCCGACCACGATATTGCGGAGCACCCGGTCGTTCATATCGACGCAGCGCTTCCAGACGATCTGCCGGGTATCGATCCGCAGCGCGTTGCCCTGCTGGATATGATTGTCCAGCATGGCCGCCAGAAGATTATTAGCTGAAGTGATCGCGTGAAAATCGCCTGTAAAATGCAGGTTCAGCTCGTCCATGGGAACGACCTGGGCATATCCGCCCCCGGCGGCGCCTCCTTTTACGCCGAAGCACGGCCCGAGAGAAGGTTCCCTTAAGGCCAACACGCCCTTCTTTCCAAGGACGCCCATGGCCTCGCCCAGTCCGATACTGATCGTCGTCTTTCCTTCGCCTGCCGGCGTGGGATTGATGGCTGTGACCAGGACCAGTTTGCCGTCTTTCCGGTCTTTGATCCGGTCCCAAAGCGCGTCCGTAAATTTCGCTTTATACTTTCCATACGTATCCAGCTCATCTTCCGTCACGCCGAGACGTTCGGCCACCAGACGGATGGGCTCCATTACCGCTTCCTGGGCAATCTGAATATCTGTTTTCATAACCTGCTCCTTTCCGAATCGTTGTTATACGTATTCATCCACATACTGTTCAAACTGTTCCTGGGACATCAGCACTTTTCTCGGCTTCGTCCCTTCCTCCGGTCCGACCACGCCGGCGTCCGCCAGCTGATCCATGATCCGGGCCGCCCGGTTAAAGCCTACCCGGAACATGCGCTGGATCATACCGATGGATGCCTTATGCTTTCTATGATAAACTTCCCGGCTTCCACGAAAAGCTCGTCCCGCTCGCCGCCGGCCGCGGAGGAAACCGTACTGGTTATCTTCGTGACGATGTTCTCATTGTAGCTTTCCTCATCAGACTGCTCTTTCAGGAAATCCACCACGTCATTGATCTCTTTATTGGACACGAACGCGCCCTGGACGCGTACCGGTTTCTGATAACCCGACGGATAAAACAGCATATCGCCGTTGCCCAGCAGTTTTTCCGCCCCGTTCATATCGATGATGGTACGGGAATCCACGCTGGAAGAAACGGAAAACGCGATCCGGGATGGGATGTTCGCCTTGATCAACCCTGTGATGACATTGACCGACGGCCTCTGGGTCGCGATGACCAGATGGATGCCGCAGGCCCGCGCCAGCTGAGCCAGACGGCAGATGGCGTCCTCCACCTCGCCCGGAGCCACCATCATCAGGTCGGCCAGCTCGTCAATGATGATCAGG
>CALWEE010000159.1 GCA_944376975.1 uncultured Lachnospiraceae bacterium | reverse complement strand
ATCGGACACATCGCAGCCGAATGTCTCTGCCTGGCCGCCTCTTTTGATCGCTTCTTCCGCCGTTTTTGCCGCCGCGACTTCCGAATGGCTGTAATTGACGATCACGGTCGCCCCTTCCTCAGCCAGTTTAAGAGCGATGGCCGCGCCGATCCCCCGTCCCGCGCCGGTCACCAGCGCGATCTTTCCTTCGAGTCTTTTCATGATCTGAGCACCTCCAGTTTTTCCAGATCTTCCGGTTTTTCAATGTTCACGCAGGGCATATTTCGGTCCATCCGCCGCAAAAATCCGGCTATCGTCTTTCCGGGCCCGATCTCGACAAAAGCTTCCACACCGTTTTTCATCATGAGTTCCATGCTCTCACGCCACCGGACGCCTTCGCTGACCTGCCGTATGAGCAGGTCTTTCGTCCTGCCGCTGTCCGTGATATAGCAGGCCAGCGTATTGGATACGTAAGGGATGGCCGAATCCAGCCAGCGCACCTGTTCCAGCTCGCCGGCCAGCCGCTCTCCCGCGCCCCGCATCATGGAAGAATGGAAGGGGCCGCTCACCTTTAACGGCATGACTCTTTTCGCGCCGGCTTCTTTCAGGCGGGCCGCCGCCGCGTCCACAGCCGCCGCTTCTCCCGAAATGACCACCTGTCCCGGACAGTTGTCGTTGGCCACTTCCACGATGCCCTCCGTTTCCTCGCAGATCCCGCGGATCGTATCCGTATCCAGGCCCAGGACGGCCGACATGGCGCCGCCTGTGGGAACCGCTTCCTGCATAAAAAGTCCCCGTTTATCGATCAGACATATCGCGTCCTTTGTCGATACGCGTCCCGCCGCGTACAGCGCCGCGTACTCGCCCAGGCTGAGCCCGGCTGTCACATCGGGAAGGAAGCCTCTTTCCTTTACCGCCTCATACAGGGCGATCTCTGTCACCAGCAGGCCGATCTGGGTGTAATGGGTCTGATCGAGCCGGTCATTTTCTTCAAAACACAACGCGGGCACATCCATTCCAAGCCACTGGGAAGCCTGGTCGTATATCTTTCGGCTGACGCCGATCGTTTCATAAAATGCCTTGCCCATTCCAAATTTCTGGGCGCCCTGCCCCGGAAATACAAATGCTGTCTTTTTCATGATCCTCTCTCCATTAGTTTGAATTTCAAAGTATATGCTTTTAAAAACTGCTGCACTCCCGATCACAGAAATGCAGCAGCTTATATCATTACTATCTTATATGTCAAGAAGTCTGCATTTTTCCCGAATCACTTTTTGTGCTTCAGTCGTCATCTCCTCGATTATCTCCCGGCAGGTCTGCCGTTTGGAAACCAGCCCGGCGATCTGTCCGGCCATGACCGAACCGTTCTTCACATCGCCGTCCACCACCGCTTTTCTCAAAGCGCCCAGTGTCAGTTTCTCCAGTTCGTCCAGTGTCGCCCCTTCCGATTCCAGCTTCAGATATTCCCGTGTCATCTGGTTGCGCAGGACACGTATGGGATGTCCGGTACTCCGACCGGTCACCTGGCTGTCGATATCTTTCGCCCGGGCCACCCTGTCTTTATAGTTTTCGTGGATCTGGGTCTCTTCGGCCAGCAAAAACCGGGTTCCCACCTGGACGCCTTCCGCGCCCAGCATGAACGCCGCGGCCATGCCTCTGCCGTCGCCGATGCCCCCCGCCGCGAGGACCGGTACGGACACCGCGTCCACCACCTGGGGCACAAGGGCCATGGTCGTCAGTTCGCCGATATGACCGCCGGATTCACAGCCTTCCGCCACGAGGGCGTCCGCGCCGCAGCGCTCCATGCGCTTCGCCAGCGCCACCGACGCCACGACCGGTATGACTTTCACGCCGGCTTCTTTCCACATGGACATATATTTCTCCGGGCTGCCCGCTCCTGTCGTGACGACCGGAACGCCTTCCTCCGCCACCATTCGCGCGATATCTTCCGCAGCCGGATTCATGAGCATGATGTTGACCCCAAAAGGTTTATCTGTCAATGCTTTTGCCCGTCTTACCTGATCCCGGACGTAGTCGCAGTCAGCGCCGCCCGCGGCGATGATGCCCAGGCCGCCCGCGTTGGAGACAGCCGAAGCCAGTTTATGCTCGGCCACCCACGCCATGCCGCCCTGGAAAACAGGTACTTCGATCCCAAGCAGTTCTGTCAGTCGGGTCTTCATGTGGATCATTCCTCGATGCCTTTGGATTTTATGTATTCGATCACGTCGCTCACGGTGCTGATCTTTTCCAGATCTTCCGTCGGGATCTCAATGTCATATTCCTCTTCAAGGGCCATGACAAGTTCGAACAGGTCCAGAGAGTCCGCGCCCAGATCGTCTTTAAAAGATGTCTCCATGGCGATACTGTCTTTGTCCACACTCAACTGCTCCGCAACGATTTCCTGAATTTTCTCAAACATGTTTTTGTCTCCTTCTGATTCACAAAATTTAAAGCCGCCGCTAAAGGCCGCTTCCATATAATACTTTGATACCCAAAGTATAGCCACCTTTATCGGGTTTGTCAATCTAAATTTTTATGATCTTACCGGTTTTCCAGAAGTTTATCCACGCTGACCAGTTTGACGCACAGCGTGAACAGTCTGGCCGCCGTTCCCAGCTCCTCGAGCGTGGGGAATGTGGGCGCGATACGGATATTGCTGTCCTTGGGATCTTTGCCGTAGGGGAAGGTCGCTCCGGCGTTGGTCATGACAACGCCCGCTTCTTTCGCCTTCGCCACGATCGCCTTGGCGCAGCCTTCCAGGGAATCAAAGGCGATGAAATATCCGCCCCGGGGACGGATCCAGGACCCGATCTCAAGACCGCCCAGTTCCTTTTCCAGCGTATCCAGTACCAGCTCAAATTTCGGCCGGAGCAGATCCGCCTGTTTGCGCATATGGGCTTTGATGCCGTCCAGATCTTTAAAATAACGGACATGCCGCAGCTGGTTCAGTTTGTCGTGTCCGATCGTCTGGATGCTCATCTGCTTGCGGATCTCTTTCAGATTGTTTTCCGAAGTCGCCAGGGCCGCCACGCCGCTGCCCGGGAAGCTGATCTTGGATGTGGACGCGAACTTGTAGACCATATCCGGATTGCCGGCTTTTTTACATTCTTCCAGGATCTCGATCAGATTGTCCTGGATGTCATCGTACAGATGATGTACGCCGTAAGCGTTGTCCCAGTAGATCCGGAAATCGGCGGCCGCCGGTTTCAGTCGGGCGAAGCGGCGCACCGTCTCATCGGAATAAGTGATGCCCTGAGGATTGGAATATTTGGGCACGCACCAGATACCTTTTATGGAGGCGTCTTCGCTGACCAGCTTCTCCACCATGTCCATATCCGGTCCTTCCGGAGTCATGGGCACATTGATCATCTCAATGCCGAAATACTCCGTGATGGCGAAATGTCTGTCATAGCCTGGTACCGGGCAGAGGAATTTAACTTTATCCAGCTTGCACCAGGGCGTGTTCCCCAGCACACCGTGTGTATACGAACGGGAAACCGTATCAAACATGACATTCAGGCTTGAATTGCCGTAAACGATGATCTCGGACGGATCATTCTCCATGATCTGCGCCATAAGCGCTTTCGCTTCATCGATACCGTCCAGGCAGCCGTAATTCCGGCAGTCGATGCCGGCTTCGCATTTAAGGTTGGACGTATGGTCAAGCACTTCCATCATATCCATGGACAGATCCAGCTGATCCGCCGCCGGCTTCCCTCTGGACATATCCAGTTTCAGGCCGCGGGCTTTAAACGCGTTGTATTCTTTTTCCAGCTCATTTTTTAAGGACAGGAGTTCTTCCTTTGTCATCGTCTGATAAGATTTCATCTCTGTTTTTCCTCCCATGATTTAAAATGCGTATGTTTACGTCTGGATAATTATACACTAAAATTGAAATTCCTACAATCTTTACGTTTAAATTTGTGCAATAACGGCATTTTGACGTTTTTTCTTCCGCAGGAATACATATGTCCGTGTATATTGCACATACAAAAAATATCCCGGACACAGGCGGGAACGTTCTCCCTTCCCTGTCCGGGATATGATCGTTTACAGGATCACTCGGTTTTTTCCCATTCGCAGACAAAACCGACGGTATCTTCGGAATAGTAGGTATTCGTGTCCAGAGGACCGTCGTTCCATACCCATTCGCCGCTCACCTGATAAAGGACGAGATAAAATTCGTCGCCCGTCTCGTTGTTCGGTTCTCCGGGCGCCCAGTCGGCGAAGGAAAATTCTTCTCCGGTCACCCATTTGAAAGAACCGACCGAATCTTTGTCCGTCGCCCCAAGCCAGGCCACGTTCAGTCCCGACTCATTGAGCAGGCTGACCACATGATCGTATTCCTCCTGGGACGTGATGGTCGCCAGATGGCCGCCCTGGTCTTCGCAGTACTGTTTCGCCTCATCCCATGTCATGCTGCCATGGATCACCTGATATTCATGGACCACATTCTTGGGGGCCTCTGTTTCTTTCGTTTCGGCTGCCGCCTCCGTCTCTTTCGTTTCAGACGCCGCTTTGGTCTCCCCGGCCGCTGTTTCAGGAGCCGGCGTTCCGGTGCCGTCTGTCGTTCCGGAACGGGTCACGGTGAAGCTTCCTCCGGAGAAGGAAACCT
>CALWEE010000158.1 GCA_944376975.1 uncultured Lachnospiraceae bacterium | reverse complement strand
TGCTTTATCCGGCCCGGGACGTGATCTTTTACAGCGCGGACGTACACAGCCATCTTTTGGTGGCCCGCCGTCTGGCGGTCCTGAAGCGGCTGATGACAGGCGAACGGACGACGGTGATCACCACGGTGGACGGCCTGATGGACGCCCTTGTCCCGCTGGAAGTGCTGAAAAGCCAGATCATCCGTCTGTATGAAGGGGCGGTCTTCGATACAGAACAGCTGATCCGTCGGCTGGTCAATATGGGCTTTGAGCGGACCGGCCAGGTGGAAGGGCCGGGGCAGTTTTCCATCCGGGGCGGCATACTGGACATATACAATCTGACCGACGACTGCCCGTACCGGATCGAGTTCTGGGACGACGAGATCGACACGATCCGCAGTTTTGACGCGCAGAGTCAGCGTTCCATTGAACGGCGCGAAACTTTTGAGATCTATCCGGCGGCGGAAATGGTCTTTTCCGGCGATAAGATCAAAAAGGGACTGGCGGCCATCAAAAAAGACGTGGACAGACAGAAAAAGAAGTTCGGGAAGGATGTGCCGGAGGCGGCCGGCCGGCTGGAACAGATCTACGCGGACGCCCGGGACGCCTTTGACGGGTTTTACGGAGGCTCCAACGTGGACAGCCTGATCCGGTACTTTTATCCGGAGACCGTATCGCTGATCGAAGATTTTGATCCGGAAAAGACGGTCGTTTTCCTGGATGAGCCCCATCGGACGGCGGAGAAAGCCGAGAGCGTGACCCGGGAATTCGCGGAGAGCATGAAGGGACGGCTGGAAAAGGGCTATATCCTGCCCCGGCAGATGGAAGTGCTGACCGACGCCCAGCGCGTCTTTCAGCTCATGGGCCAGAGAAAGACCATCCTTTTGAGCACGCTGGAACAGCGGCAGCTGCCGGTGGGATACGCGGGCCACTATCATCTGGACGTGCGGTCCATCCAGCCTTACAACCGGAATTTTGAGCTTCTCGTCAAGGACCTGAAGCGCTGGAAGAGCCGGCAGTACCGCGTCATCCTCATCGCCCACTCCCAGACCCGGGCCCGGCATCTGGCGGAGGACCTTGGCGGCTATGACCTGACGGCAGCCGCCGTGGACAATATGGAAGGCACGGTGGCCCCCGGCCAGATCGTCATCTGCGCCGGACATCTCCATGGCGGCATGGAATATACGTCGCTGCGCTTTGTCATTTTGTCGGAAAGCGATATCTTCGGGGAGGAAAAGAAAAAACGCCGGAAGAAGACGGCGATGGAGGGCGCGAAGCTGACCAGCTTCATGGATCTGAACATCGGCGACTATGTGGTCCATGAAAACCATGGACTGGGCATATACCGGGGGATCGAAAAGATCTCCGTCGACAAGGTGGAGAAAGACTACATCAAGATCGAATACGCCGGCGGCGGCAACCTGTACATCCTGGCGACCCAGCTGGACATGATCCGCAAATACGCCGGGGCGGACGCCAAACGGCCGAAGCTGAACCGGCTGGGCGGCCAGGAATGGAAAAAGACAAAGACCCGTGTCCGGACAGCCGTAAAAGATCTGGCCCAGGACCTGATCCGGCTTTACGCCATACGTCAGTCCAAGGAAGGGTTTGCCTACAGCAAAGATACGATCTGGCAGCATGAGTTTGAAGAAGCGTTTCCCTACGAGGAGACCGACGACCAGCTGGCGGCCATCGAAGCCGCCAAAAGGGATATGGAGAGCCGGAAGATCATGGACCGGCTGCTGTGCGGCGACGTGGGCTTCGGAAAGACGGAAGTGGCCATCCGCTCCGCGTTCAAGGCGGTCCAGGACGGCAAACAGGTGGTGGTCCTTGTGCCGACCACGATCCTGGCCCAGCAGCATTACCGCACATTCAAAAAACGGATGGAAAACTATCCGGTGACCGTGGATGTGCTGTCCCGTTTCCGGACCAGGGCTCAGCAGGCGCAAACCCTGCATGAGCTGAAACGGGGCATGGTGGATATCCTGATCGGCACCCACCGGGTGCTGTCAAAGGACGTGACGTTCAAAGACCTGGGCCTGCTCATCGTGGACGAGGAGCAGCGGTTCGGCGTAAGCCATAAAGAAAAGATCAAAAAGATGAAGGAAAATGTGGATGTGCTCACCCTGACGGCCACGCCCATCCCCCGGACCCTCCACATGAGCCTGGCGGGGATACGGGATATGAGCGTTTTGAGCGAAGCGCCCACAGACCGTCTGCCCATCCAGACGTACGTGATGGAATTCAATGAGGAGATGGTCCGGGAGGCCATACTGCGGGAGACGGACCGGGGCGGCCAGGTCTATTACGTGTTCAACCGGGTCAAAGGGATCGTGGAGATGGCCGCGTTGATCAGCCGGCTCGTGCCGGACGTGGAGGTGGCGTTTGCCCACGGGCAGATGAGCGAGAGGGAACTGGAGAAGGTGATGTACCGGTTCATCAACGGCGAGATCGACGTCCTCGTCTCCACGACCATCATCGAGACCGGGCTGGACATACCCAATGTGAATACCATGCTCATCCACGACGCGGATAAGCTGGGTCTTTCCCAGCTGTATCAGCTCCGGGGACGGGTGGGCCGGTCTTCCAGGACGTCCTACGCTTATCTTTTGTACCGGCGGGATACGGTCCTGCGGGAGGTGGCGGAGAAACGGCTGGCGGCCATAAGGGAATTTACCGAGCTGGGCTCCGGCTTCAAGATCGCCATGCGGGATCTGGAGATCCGGGGCGCGGGCAATCTTCTCGGGCAGCAGCAGAGCGGCCACATGGAAGCGGTGGGCTACGACCTGTACTGCAAGATGCTCGGCGAAGCGGTCCTGAAGCTGAAAGGGGAAAAGGTGGCGGAAGATACCTATGAGACGGTGATCGAACTGGATGTGGACGCCTTCATCCCGGCGTCCTATATACGGAACGAATTCCAGAAGCTGGAAATATACCGGCGGATCGCGGCCATCGAAAACGAGGAGGAATACGACGAGATGGTGGATGAACTGACCGACCGTTTCGGCGAACCGCCCCGTTCGGCCCTGAACCTGCTGGATATCGCCCTGATCAAGGCCCAGGCTCACGCCGCCCAGATCGTGGAATTGTCCTGCAAACGGAACGAAACAAAGATCACCATGTATGAACGGGCCGATGTGGACGTGGCCAAAATACCGGAACTTTTGGACATCTACAAAAACCGGATGCGTTTCCGGCCGGGAGAAAATCCGTACTTTTTGCTCAAAATGCGCAAGGAAGATATGGCCGATGTGATCAAATGTGAAAAAAATGTGATAAAAGACGTAAAAACATTGATTCGACAGGACAAATAAATTATAATAAAAAGATATTGGAATCTAAATTTTTTAGGAGGAAACGAAGGAAAATGAACAGAAAAGCAAAGAAGTTCGCTGCCGCCGGCGCCGCCTGCCTTCTGGCGATGTCACTGGTGACGGGGTGCAGCAGCAGTCAGACCGGCAGCGGCAATCCGGCCATCACCATGGATGGAAGGAACGTATCCATGGGCGAGGCGCTTTTATATACGGAGGTCATGAAAAGCCAGTATGAAAGCTATTACGGCGACCAGATCTGGGATATGGAAGTCTCCGACGGCGTGACTTTCGGCCAGTCCCTGAAAGACGGCGTGACCGAAGACCTGGTGAAGATGAGTTACCTGGCCAGCGTGGCCGATCAGTATGAAGTGGCGGTTTCCGATGAGGAAAAGGCCAACTACGACACATACGTATCCAATTTCAAACAGAACCTGGGCGAAGACGTCATCTCCGAAAACGGTATCACCGATGACGATATCCGCAACCTGATCGAGATGAATTCCGTTTCCAATACGGTATATCAGAAGATCATCAACGAGGCGACGGTGGAACTGAGCGACGAAGAAAAGGAAGCGGCCCGCTGCATCAAGGTCCAGCATATCCTGATCTCCACTACGGACACGACGAAGGAAGATGAGAACGGCGATACGGTGGACATGACAGACGACGAGATCGCCGCTTACAAAGACCAGCAGTACGCGACGGCGGAAGAAGCCCTGTCCAGAGCCCAGAACGGTGAAGATTTCCAGGCGCTGGCCGACGAGTACAGCTCGGAAAACGCCGGCTTTGAATTTTCATTTGACAAGAACGGCTACAGCTATTCCCAGCAGTCCAGCATGGTAGAGCCTTTCTACACAGCGGCGTGGGAACTGTCCGAGGGCCAGATCAGCGGCATCGTGGAAAGCGAATACGGCTATCACATCATCAAGTGCGTTTCCGAAAACGATGAGACCGAGACCGCTCAGGCCATCTCCTCCGCGGAAAACTCTAAGAAACAGTCCGCGGCGGACGAGCAGATCCAGTCTGAGATCGACGCGAAACAGTACAGCCTGTCCGACGACTGGAATAATTACACCATCACATCTCCGGATGTGGAGGAGACCACAGCCGAGTCTACGGCGGACACCACGGCCGACACATCGGCTGAGACATCCGCGGACAGCGCGGAAGACAGCGCTGACGAGACAGCGTCCGAAACCGAAAGCGCGGCGGAATGATCGGGTGATAAAAAACGGGGCGGCCCGGTATGATAAACGCGTAAAGGGTATCTTTTATGTCTTTTCGGGACATAAAAGATACCCTTTTTGCTTATTTGGCTGTATCGTCCTTTTTTACGGCGATGACGGCGAGCCGGCCGTCTTTCTGG
>CALWEE010000157.1 GCA_944376975.1 uncultured Lachnospiraceae bacterium | reverse complement strand
GGATATAAAAACAAGACAGGGACATCTCATAAAAAGGTGTTCCTGATTTTTATTTGACAAAGGGAAAACAGGACTGCCGGACAAAAACCGCCGCGTACCGGGAGAGTCGGAAAAATATCCGTGAAATAAGTAAAAACATAGAAAATATCCGGTTTTTCGGCGAAAACTTTGTGCAAAAATTATCAATACAAAAATACACAAAAAAAGGGTCAAAAATTTGTCATATTTTCAAGGAGCGGGATATCGACAAACTGCCGGGAAGGCCGTGAAAAAAGGGAAATTTATTGGTCAAAACGCAAAAAGAATTGAAAAAAGTTTAACAAGATGAACTTTACTTCTTGGAGGATTTAGGGTAATATAAGAACATAAGCAAACACCAACTCAAGAAAGGAAGTTAAAAAAATGTCAAACGTATTATTTGAAGTCAAAGATCACGTGGGCATTATTACCATCAATCGTCCGAAAGCGCTGAACGCTTTGAACCAGGATGTCATGAAAGAACTGGATGAGATCGTAAAAGCGGCGGATGCCAACGATGATGTGTACGTTATGATCATCACGGGAGCAGGGGAAAAATCTTTTGTCGCGGGCGCCGATATCGGTTTCATGAGCAATATGACCAGCGCGGAAGGTAAAGCATGGGGGCTGGAAGGAAACAGAGTATTCCTCGATATCGAAAACGCGGCAAAACCGGTCATCGCCGCGATCAACGGCTTCGCTTTGGGCGGCGGCTGCGAGCTGGCTATGGCCTGCGATATCCGCGTTGCCAGCGACAACGCCCGTTTCGCTCAGCCGGAAGTCGGCCTCGGCATCACACCGGGATTCGGCGGAACACAGAGAATGCCCCGTCTGCTGGGTCGTTCCAAAGCCATGGAACTGATCCTGACCACGCGTCAGATCAAAGCGGCGGAAGCCAAAGAGATCGGGCTGGTAAGCCAGGTCGTTCCGCAGGAAGAACTGATGGACACAGCCATGAAGCTGGCCCAGGACATCTGCAAGAACGCCCAGGTTGCCGTACGTCAGGCAAAATCCTGCATCAACCGGGGACTTCAGACAGATATCGTTACAGGGACCGCTTTTGAGGCGGAAGCTTTCGGGCTTTGCTTCTCCACGGAAGATCAGAAAGACGCGATGCTTGCCTTTGTTGAGAAGAGAAAAATGGACGGATTCAAGAACAGATGATCCAGTAACGGAGACCAGAGAGTTAAATATACAAAAAGGATTTATTTTTAAGGAGGACTACAGCAATGAAAAAAGTATTTATCGTTGGCGCGGGACAGATGGGCCTTGATATCGGACAGGTAATGGCAAAAGCCGGACTTGAAGTTGTATTCAGAGATATGACCGATGAGATCCTCGCGAAATCCATGGCGAAACTTGAAAAAGGCCTTGACAAACAGGTGGCCAAGGGAAGAATGGACGAAGCGCAGAAAGCCGACATCCTTTCCAGAGTTTCCACGACGACAGAACTTACGCCGGCCGCTGACGCGGATCTGGTGCTTGAAGCCATCGTTGAGAACATCGACATCAAGAAGAACCTGTTCAAAGAACTGGACGGCATCTGCAAACCGGAGACGATCTTCGCCACGAACACATCTTCCATTTCCATCACGCTGATCGCAGGCGCGACAAAGAGAGAAGACAAGTTCATCGGCATGCACTTCTTCAATCCGGCTACAGTCATGAAGCTTGTGGAAGTTATCCGCGGCCTGAACACATCCGATGAAACATTCAAAGCGATCTACGATCTGTCCGCTCAGATCGGCAAGACGCCGGTAGAAGTTAAAGAAGGCCCCGGTTTCGTTGTAAACCGTATCCTCATCCCGATGATCAACGAAGCGATCATGGTACTTGAAGAAGGCCTTGCTTCCGCTGAAGATATCGATACAGCCATGAAACTGGGCTGCAACCATCCGATGGGACCGCTGGCTCTGGCTGACCTGATCGGTCTTGACACATGCTTACATATCATGGACGTATTTTACGCGGAAACATGCGATTCCAAGTACAGAGCCGCCAGACTGCTCAGACAGATGGTACGCGGCGGAAAACTTGGCCGCAAGACAGGCGAAGGTTTCTTTAATTATTCCAAATGATCAGTAAATATTGAATAGTATGGAGGAAGAGTAAATGGATTTCGCATTGGACAAGAAACATGAGATGGTCAGAACTCTGTACAGAGACTTCGCGGAAAACGAAGTAAAACCCCTGGCCCAGGAAGTGGATGAAACAGAAGAATTCCCGAAAGCAACAGTTGAAAAGATGGCCAAATACGGTTTCCTCGGTATCCCGGTACCGAAGGAATACGGCGGACAGGGCTGCGATCCTCTGGCATATGTTATGTGCGTGGAAGAACTGGCGAAGGTATGCGGTACCACAGCCGTTATCGTATCTGCCCACACCTCCCTGTGCATCGATCCGATCCTGACCTATGGTACGGAAGAGCAGAAACAGAAATATGTTCCGAAGCTGGCTTCCGGCGAATGGCTGGGCGCTTTCGGACTGACAGAGCCGGGCGCCGGTACAGACGCTCAGGGACAGCAGACAAAAGCTGTCCTGGACGGAGATGAATGGGTGCTCAACGGTTCCAAATGTTTCATCACCAACGGCAAACAGGCCAATGTGTATATCATTATCGCCGTTACAGGCATTATTGAAAAACGCGGCAGAAAACAGAAAGAGATTTCCGCCTTTATCGTAGAGAAAGGCACACCGGGCTTCACTTTCGGTACAAAAGAAAAGAAGATGGGTATCCGTGGTTCTTCCACATATGAGCTGATCTTCACAGACTGCCGTATCCCGAAAGACAACCTGCTTGGACAGAAGGGCAAAGGCTTCAACATCGCCATGCACACACTTGACGGCGGACGTATCGGTATCGCCGCTCAGGCTCTCGGTCTCGCTGAAGGCGCCCTGGAGAGGACTATTGCCTACGTAAAAGAAAGAAAACAGTTCGGACGCGCTATCGGACAGTTCCAGAATACCCAGTTCCAGCTGGCTGATATGGCTACAAAGGTTGAGGCGGCCAAAAACCTGGTCTACAAGGCAGCTATGGCCAAAGCGACACAGAAGGTTTACAGCGTGGAAGCCGCTATGGCGAAACTGTACGCAGCCGAAGTCGCTATGGAAGTAACGACAAAAGCTGTTCAGCTGCATGGTGGATACGGCTACATCAGAGAATATGATGTGGAACGTATGATGAGAGACGCCAAGATCACCGAGATCTACGAAGGAACATCAGAAGTTCAGCGTATGGTCATTTCCGGAAGCTTATTGAGATAGGGAGGTACGAACAGTGAAGATAGTTGTATGTATTAAACAGGTACCGGATACAAAAGGCGGAGTTCAGTTCAACCCGGATGGTACGCTTAACAGAGCCGCCATGCTTGCCATCATGAATCCGGACGATAAAGCAGGTTTGGAAGCGGCATTAAGATTAAAAGATCAGTATGGCGCGGAAGTAACGGTCGTGACCATGGGTCTTCCCAAGGCGGCGGACGTTCTCCGTGAAGCGCTTGCCATGGGCGCGGACAAAGCCATCCTCGTAACAGACAGAGTACTGGGCGGTGCCGATACATGGGCCACATCCCAGACGATCGCGGCGGCTATCCGGAACCTGGACTATGACCTGATCATCACAGGACGTCAGGCTATCGACGGCGATACAGCCCAGGTAGGACCGCAGATTTCCGAACATCTTCATATTCCGGTCATCTCCTATGCTCAGGATATCAAGATCGACGGAGACTATGTCATCGTTCAGCGTCAGTTTGAAGACAGATATCATGTATTAAAAGCTAAAATGCCATGCTTAATCACAGCGCTTTCAGAATTAAATGAGCCGCGTTACATGACCCCGGGCGGAATCTGGGAAGCATGCGACGCGGAGATCACAACATGGGGAAGAGCGGATCTGAAAGACCTTGACGACGCGAATATCGGTCTGAAAGGTTCTCCGACAAAGATCGCGAAAGCTTCCGATAAGGTAAGAAAGGGCGCCGGCGAAAAGGTCGCTCTTGATCCGGATGAAGCTGTAGCGTACCTCATGGGTAAATTTGATGAGAAACATATCATTTAATGAAAAGGAAAAGTGGTGAATAAGATGAATTTAGAAGAATATAAAGGCGTATTTGTCTATGCTCAGCAGGTAGACGGAGAATTGAGCGGTATCGCTCTGGAATTGCTTGGCAAAGCAAAAGACCTGGCCAAAGATCTGGATACGAGCGTATCCGCTGTCCTGGTCGGATCGGAGGTAAAAGGACTTTGTGACAAACTGGCTGAATACGGCGCGGACAGAGTCATCGTTGTCGATGATCCCGCGTTGAAAGATTACAGAACAGAACCTTATACACACGCTCTGGCTTCTGTCATCAATGAATTTAAACCGGAGATCATGCTGGTTGGCGCGACAGCCATCGGCCGCGATCTGGGCCCGAGAGTATCCGCCCGTGTGGCGACAGGCCTGACAGCGGACTGTACGATGCTGGAGATCGGCGACTTCCCGCTGAATCCCCTTCCGAACCAGGAACAGAAACATAATCAGCTGCTCATGACCCGTCCGGCATTCGGCGGCAACACCATCGCCACCATCGCCTGCCCGGACAACCGTCCCCAGATGGCGACCGTTCGTCCCGGCGTTATGCAGAAGAGCGCTCCGATCGCGGGCGCCAAG
>CALWEE010000156.1 GCA_944376975.1 uncultured Lachnospiraceae bacterium | reverse complement strand
AACCTTTCCCGCGTTTTTCACCAATATATTACCATATATCTTCCGGTTTGAAAAGTTGTTTGACCGCATCATTGACGCGGCGGTCGGTTTTCTTTATAATAAGAGAGATGAAAGATAAACGCCCTCTGAAGGAAGGAAGATGCAGATGAGTTACGCGGATACCGTTTTCATAAATATGTGCAGGGATATACTGGATAACGGCGTGAGCACGGAAGGCGAGAAGGTCCGTCCCAAGTGGGAAGACGGCGCATACGCCTATACCATCAAAAAGTTCGGCGTGGTCAACCGCTACGATCTGTCCAAAGAGTTCCCGGCCCTCACCCTCCGCCGTACAGCGTTTAAAAGCGCGGTGGACGAGGTGCTCTGGATCTGGCAGAAAAAATCCAACAATATCCATGACCTGAAAAGCCACATATGGGATGAATGGGCAGATGAAAACGGTTCCATCGGCAAAGCTTACGGTTATCAGATGGGTGTGAAGCACCAGTATAAAGAAGGCATGATGGATCAGGTGGACCGGGTGCTGTTCGACCTGAAGCAGAATCCTTACAGCCGCCGCATCATGACCAATCTGTATGTCCATCAGGATCTGCACGAGATGAACCTGTATCCCTGCGCTTACAGCATGACGTTCAACGTGACGGGGGACAGGCTCAACGCCATATTGAACCAGCGCTCCCAGGACGTGCTGGCGGCCAATAACTGGAACGTGGTCCAGTACGCGGTCCTTCTCCATATGATCGCCCAGGTGAGCGGCTTTAAAGCCGGGGAACTGGTCCATGTGATCGCGGACGCCCATATCTATGACCGGCATATCCCCCTGATCCGGGAGCTGATCTCAAGGGAACCTTATCCGGCGCCCACTTTCTGGATCAACCCCGAAATTCGGGATTTTTACGATTTCACAGTGGACGATGTGCGTCTTGATAACTATCAGACCGGGCCCCAGATCAAGAACATACCCATAGCGGTATAGGAGGAAGATCCTTATGAATCTGATCGTAAATGTGGATAAAAACTGGGCCATCGGCTTCAAGGGCGGGCTTTTGAACCGGATACCGGAAGATATGGCCTTTTTTAGGAAGATGACGACGGGAAAGGTGATCGTCATGGGCAGGAAGACCCTGGAAAGTTTTCCCGGCGGCCGGCCATTGGCGAAGCGGGTCAATGTGGTGATCACCGGACAGGAAGATTATAAAGCCGAAGGGGCGGTCATCGTCCACAGCGTGGAAGAAGCGCTGGAATATCTGAAACAGTATAAAGATGAAGATATTTTCGTGATCGGCGGCGAAAGCATATACCGCCAGTTCCTGCCTTACTGCGACGTGGCCCATGTGACCCAGATGGATTACGCCTATCAGGCGGACACCTGGTTCCCGAACCTTGATGAGATCGACGATTTCGTCTTTGTGGACGACAGCGAAGAACGTACATATTTCAATGTGGAATATCGGTTTAAGCTGTATATGCGGCGGGAAAGATATGAAAAAATGCTGAAAGGATGACATGGAGGTTAAGACAGATGAAAAAGATCCCTTTTGTGACAAAAGAGCAGCTTGAACAGATCGTGAAAGCGTATCCTACGCCTTTCCATATATACGATGAAAAAGGCATCCGGGAAAACGCCCGGAAAGTTTACAAAGCCTTTTCATGGAATAAAGGTTTTAAAGAATATTTCGCGGTGAAGGCGACGCCCAATCCCATCCTTTTAAAGATCCTTCAGGAAGAAGGGTGCGGGACCGACTGTTCCTCGCTGACCGAGCTGATGATGTCGGACGCCTGCGGGTTTTCGGGACATGATATCATGTTTTCGTCCAACGATACGCCGGCGGAAGACTTTGAACTGGCCGGCCGGCTGGGCGCCCTGATCAATCTGGACGATATCACCCATATCGATTTCGTGGAAAAGATACTTGGACGCCTTCCGGAGACCATGAGCTGCCGCTACAATACAGGCGGACAGTTCCAGCTGAGCAACGGCATCATGGATACGCCCGGTGAAGCCAAGTACGGTTTCACGCGGGAACAGATGACCGAAGGCTTTAAGATCATGAAGGAAAAAGGCGTGAAGCATTTCGGCATCCACGCGTTCCTCGCCAGCAATACCAAGACCAATGAGTATTATCCGGCGCTTGCCCGCATCCTGTTCAAGACGGCGGTGGAACTGAAAGAAGAAACCGGCGCTTCCATCGAGTTCATCAACCTTTCGGGCGGCGTGGGCATACCTTATCATCCCGATGAAGAGCCCAACGATATCCTGGCCATCGGCGAAGGCGTGCGCCAGGCGTACGAGGAGATCCTCGTACCGGCCGGTATGGACAATGTGGCCATATACACGGAGATGGGCCGGTTCATGCTGGGCCCCTACGGACACCTGATCACCCGGGCCATCCATGAAAAACATACGTATAAAGAATATATCGGCGTGGACGCCTGCGCCTGCAACCTGATGCGGCCGGCGATGTACGGCGCCTATCACCATATCACCGTGGCAGGGAAGGAAGACGCGCCCTGCGACCATAAATACGACGTGACCGGTTCTCTTTGCGAGAACAACGACAAGTTCGCCGTCGACCGGATGCTTCCGAAGATCGACAAGGGCGACTTGCTGATCATCCACGATACCGGAGCCCACGGTTTTTCCATGGGGTACAATTATAATGGAAAGCTGCGTTCGGCGGAGATCCTGTTGAAGGAAGACGGGACGACCCGGCTGATCCGGCGGGCGGAAACGCCGAAGGATTATTTTGCTACCCTGGATGTGACCGGGCTGATGGATAAATATTTAAATTAAGGGGAGGAATTAAAAATGCGTTTTTATTGCGGAAAAGATTATGATGAGATGAGCAGGAAGGCGGCCAACCTGATCTCTGCTCAGGTACTGGAGAAACCGGATAGTGTATTGGGACTGGCGACAGGTTCTTCGCCGATCGGTACGTATAAAGAACTGATCCGCCGTTATGAGATGGGCGATCTGGACTTTTCCGGTATCCGTACAGTGAACCTGGACGAGTACAAAGGCCTTTCCGGCGATCATGACCAGAGTTACCGGTATTTTATGGATACCAACCTGTTCGACCATGTCAATATCGACAAAGCCAATACCAATGTTCCCAACGGCCTGGCAAAAGACGCGGACGCGGAATGTGCCCGCTATGACGAACTGGTACGTTCCATGGGCGGCATTGACCTGCAGCTTTTGGGCATCGGCCACAACGGCCATATCGGCTTTAATGAGCCGGAGGATATCTTCCGTAAAGAGACCCATTGCGTCGCGCTGACGGAAAGCACCATCAACGCCAATGCCCGTCTGTTCGCCAAAAAAGAGGACGTGCCCCGTTACGCTTTCACGATGGGCATCCGGAATATCATGATGGCGAAGAAGATCGTCATGGTCATCAGCGGCGCCGATAAAGCCGATATCGTGAAGAAAGCGTTCTTCGGACCGGTTACGCCTCAGGTTCCGGCTTCCATCCTCCAGCTGCATCCCGATGTGGCCATCGTTGGAGACGAAGCCGCGTTTTCAAAGATTTCTTTAGGATGATATCTGCGCGGTCCGCAGGAGAAGACAGGGGGACTGATCGATGAAGATCGAAAATGTGAATATCTTTAACGCGGATGGATATTTTGAAAAAGGCAGCGTGTGCATGGAGAACGGTTTTTTTGTGGCGGAATCGGAAGCGACGGAAGGGCCGGTGATCGATGGCAGCGGGCTGTACGCGATCCCGGGGCTGACCGATCTGCATTTCCATGGCTGCGTAGGCTATGATTTCTGCGATGGGACAGAGGAAGCCATCCGCGCCATGGCGGAATACGAAGCGTCGGTGGGCGTGATGAACATCTGCCCGGCCACCATGACTCTGCCGGAAGACCAGCTGCTGCGCATATGCGACGCGGCGGCGGCTTACCGCAGTGAGAAAGGCGCCCGGCTGGTGGGCATCAATATGGAAGGCCCCTTTATTTCCGTGAAAAAGAAGGGCGCCCAGAATGAAAAATATATCCGGACGCCGGACGTGGAGCTGTACCGCCGCCTTCAGGAACGGTCCGGCTGGCTGTTCAAGCTGGTGGACGTGGCTCCGGAAACGGAAGGCGCCATGGAATTTATCTCCCAGGTGAGTCCGGAAGTGACCGTGTCCCTTGCCCATACAGAGGCGGATTACGATACGGCTGTTGAAGCGTTTGAAAGGGGCGCCTCCCATGTGACCCATTTATACAACGCCATGCCGCCTTACAGTCACCGGGCGCCCGGCGTGATCGGAGCCGCCGCGGACAATATGGCGGAGGTGGAGCTGATCTGTGACGGCGTCCACGTGCATCCTTCCGTCGTGCGCAATACGCTGCGCATGTTCGGAGAAGACCGGGTCATCTTTATCAGCGACAGCATGATGGCCACCGGTATGCCGGACGGCGAGTACGCTCTTGGCGGACAGGCTGTCCATGTCAAAGGCAATCGGGCGACGCTGGCCGACGGCACCATTGCCGGGTCCGCGACGAACCTGATGGATTGTATGCGCACAGCGGTCAAGCAGATGGGGGTATCCCTGGCAGTCGCCGTGCGGTGCGCCGCGGTCAATCCGGCGATCTCTCTGGGGATCTACAATCACTATGGCAGTATCACGCCGGGAAAAGCCGCCGATCTGATCCTTTTGGACGAAGACCTTGAAATACGCGGACTCTATATGGACGGCGTAAAACTGTAAATGA
>CALWEE010000155.1 GCA_944376975.1 uncultured Lachnospiraceae bacterium | reverse complement strand
ATGAGGCGGATCGGATATGAAGATATAAAAAAGGTGGGCGAAAAGCGTCCGGGGGACAGCTTTTGCCCACCTTTTTGGGTGGATGTGCGTCAGCGTTTCCGGCGGGGAGGAGGGGCGGAACAGTTGAGGAACCGACAGACCTCCCGGAAAGAACGCCGGATCTGTATACATTCACGGTTCAGGGCCGGATGATCGTAGAACAGAAAGGCTATTTTCCGGCACAGGCATTTTTTGCGGAACATGGGACATCCTCCGGATCCGGTCTTGATATATCATATGCGGTCAGATAGTGGATGGGATGCCCTTCCTGGCTGAAACGTTCTTCGTATTCGGTCATGATGTTGCCTTCGCTGTAGCGGCTGCGGTGGAGATCGAAGGATACGTGTTCCAGTCTCCAGCCGGCGGCGCCCACTTCTTCCAGGGAAAACGTGAACAGATCCCGGTTGTCCGTTTTGAAGGCGACGCGGCCTCCCGGAGCCAGGATATTTTCGTAGCGGGCCCAGAACTGGCGGGAAGTCAGACGGCGTTTCGCGTGACGTTCTTTGGGCCATGGGTCGGAAAAGTTGAGATAGATGCCGGCGACTTCATCTTTGTCAAATACGTCTTCGATATATTCCGCGTCCATGCGTATGAAAAACAGGTTGTCCCCTTCATAATAACGGCGTTTTTCCAGAGCCCGCAGAAGGACGCTGGAATATTTCTCGATGCCGATAAAGTTCTTATCCGGATTGCGGCGGGCGAGTTCCATGATGAACTGGCCTTTTCCCGTTCCGATCTCGATATACACAGGCCTGTCGTTGCCGAACTGTTCTTTCCAGCGCCCGCGCCGCGCGGTTTCATCGTGGATGACCCACGGATCGGCCGCGATCGCTTCTCTGGATCCTTTTATATTTCTAAGGCGCATAAAAATCCTCCTTTTTCGGTTCATGTCTGCCTATTTTATCATAAAATTGACATTTGGGCTAGTTTCTATTAGTATAGAAGAATGGAAAAATGTAGAATTATAGGAAAGGATGGCGATTATGCGACGATTTGTCATATGGATACTGTGCGCCTGTCTGTTTTTCTCGTCCGGCCTGACCGTTTACGCGGATGAGAGCGATACGGAGATCGTGCCGGAAACAGCGGTGGAACCGGAATCCCAGAGCGAAGAGCCTCCGACGCTGGCTGAAGATGACGTGGTTTCCACGGAAGAGATCCTTTCATATTCAGACAGCTGCGTTGTTATGGATATGGACACGGGCGCGGTCCTTTACAGTAAGAACATGGACCGGAAAGAATACCCGGCAAGCATCACGAAGATCCTGACAGGCTATCTGGCGTGTCAATATCTGGATATGGACCAGACGATCACCTTTAACGCGGACGCGCTGGCGGGCATCGATATGTATGAAGATACCAACGCGGGCATGCAGGAAGGCGAACAGCTGACAGGCGATCAGGCGCTCCACGCCATGATGATGATATCGGCCAACGAGGTGGCCAACGGCATCGGCATCGCCGTTTCCGGGAGCATAGAAGATTTCGCCGCGCTGATGAACGAGACGGCGGCGGAACTGGGCTGTGAAAATACCCATTTCACAAACCCCAGCGGCCTGCACGACGACGACCATTACACGACGGCCTACGATATGGCGCTGATCGCGTCGGCGGCTTTTAAAGATCCCAAGATGCAGGCGGTCTTCCAGGCGTCGTATTACGAGATCGGGAAAACGAACATGCGGGACGAGAAGATCGAACTGTATCCGCAGCATAAGATGGCGTTCGGGTCGGATTATGATTACGAAGGCTGCCTGGGCGGAAAGACCGGTTATACAGATGAAGCCGGAAGCACGCTGGTCACCTATGCCCAGCGGGGCGACACGCGTCTGGTGTGCGTAGCCATGAAAGCGTATGACTGGCATCACTATACCGATACGATCCAGGCTCTGGATTATTGTTTTGATACCTATCACAAAGAAACAGTCCCGCCGGATATTCCGTTTATGGAAGAATTGGCCGGTTCTTACCAGGATCTGGTATCGCTCCTGGATTTTGACGGATCGGTCACGGACAGGAACTATTTTGTGCCGAATTTCGTAGAGGTGGATTTGCCGGAGGGCCGGACGGCGGATGAGCTGGAAGTGGATTTCCAACCGCTGGAAGAACTGGAACCGGCAGCGCCCTATGACAGTTATACCTATCTGTGCGGGACGGCGGAATTTACCCTCGACGGACAGATCATGGGAAAGGGCCCGGTTTATGTCAACCTGACGCGGATCGGCAAACAGACAATGCCTTTCCCGAAGAAGGAAGAATTATCCAACACGCGTCTCATCAACGCCCTTGAAGGTCTGGGAAGTGTTGAAGACGACGCCGGTCAGCCCGGAGTCGTGTCTTCCCTGTTCAGCAAGATAAGGGAAAAAGGCGTGACACCTGTCATGGCCGCGGCCGGCCTGTTCGGCGTGATCGTATTGTTCTTCCTGCTCAGCTTCATCTTCCATACAGTCCGGCGGATGCGGCGGCGCAGGAATTATAAACGGCTCCGGAAAGCCCGTCTGGAAGAAAAGGCCAGGGAAGAAGCGGAGCAAAAGGACGATCTGTCCTGATCGGTCTTATACAGCGTTAAAAAAGGAGCAGCGCCCTGGGTTTATACCCGGGGCGGCTGCTCCTTTTTCGCGTCAGTTTTTCGTATCGTTGACCATGTGGACGTTCAGGTGGGGATAATTCATCTCGATGCCGTGGGCGTCAAAAGAGTCCTTGATCCCTTCCATCAGGGCGTAGTAGGCGTTCCAGTAGGATTCGGTGGGGACCCATCCCCGGACCACGTACTGGATGGAACTGTCCTGATAGGCGGACACATGGATCTCGGGCGCCGGGTCGGACAGGATCTCCGGAAGCGTGTCCAGTACTTCCCGTACAGCGTTTTTCACGTCGGCCACAGGCGCGTCGTAAGAAGCGTTGACAAAGATCTCGATGCGCCTTTCGGTCTGCCGGGTGTAATTGATGATCTTGCTGGCGGATATCTCGCTGTTGGGAATGTAGATGACTTTGTGGTCGCTGGTCAGCAGGTGGGTGTAGATCAGGCTGGTCTGGGTCACGGTACCGGTATAAGAGGCCACGTCAATGAAGTCCCCAACGGAAAAAGGCTTGGAGATGAGGATCATCAGGCCGCCGGCCAGATTGGACAAAAAGCCCTGGACGGCCAGGGAAATGGCCAGCCCGAGAACACTGAAAATGGCGATCAGCGATGAAGAAGGTATGCCCAGAGATTCGGCCACGATCACCACGATGGCAAATAACAGGATGCCTTTGATGGCGGACATGAGGAAATTCCACAACGTTTTGTCGATGGCCAGCCGGTTGAAAAAGCCGCCCGCGATATGGATCAGTATCCGCCGGATGATCAGGCAGACCACGATCAGTATGAGGGTTGAAAGAAATTTTTCAAATGTAAATCCGCCGATGGAGGCGTCCATGATGCTGTTCAGGCTATCGGTCGCCGTCTGGGTTATGTCGGACGCGGAATGTAGTATCATAGTAGCTTCTCCTTTCAAAGGCCGCGCCGCGTGGGGGCGCCTATAATAGTGAGGAAATAAAAGTATAAAAAGAACTTGCATTATTTTAGGATTTGTTATATAATATGCCTTGTCGCAAATGGGACATGCGCTTTTAGCTCAGTTGGTAGAGCACCTGACTCTTAATCAGGGTGTCCAGGGTTCGAGCCCCTGAAGGCGCATACGAAGCACTGTTTCCGCTGACATAAGGTCGTGGGGATGGTGCTTTTTTCATGTTTGAAAAAGCCGGTATTTATGCGGGTTTGCGGGATTTTTAAATCCCTCAGCTTTATTTCACCCATAGCAGGAATGATGTATGGATCCACAGTGCGTGCGTACATCTCGAAGAGGATACTATATAATTGCTTGGGTGTATCAGTCCTCAGATGGATCACGGCCGGCCTCTTTTGGCGAAGGGGCCGGATTTTCCTTTTCATTTGACAAGGGTCAAAATATTGCTTATAATATACTTAACAAGGAGCCGGTAACCAGGGTACGGCTGGCCACCCGGTTTCCGAGTTACAATCTCTTAAACAGAAATAGCGCCTCTACTTTTCCAGGGTGAGGGCGCTATTTTTTGTGGATAAAAACTAGCGTAATAACAGTACATAGCATTATTACAAACGTAAATAGATCAGCGTATGTAACATATATGGCATTGGCTCCTTTCATAAATGAGGTGGCCAATCATACGCCCTATCGGCTCCCGGTTAAGGATATTAAGTTTTCAGGTAGTCCGGCCCCGAAGGGCCGGAAGAAAGTTATTATTTGAAAGAATTAAATGCGTCGATCAATTCTTGGGATACATCACCAGCAGCTAAAGCTTGGTACGTATCGGATGTTTCATCATATTCATAAAATTCCGCGTTAGAATCAGCGTATTTAAAGCCTGATATAGCACCGATCATGGAGACCATTGTTTCGGTCTTTTCTCCCTTAAAATTGGTAAATATTATTAAAACGCCGAAGCGATTTGATCATATTTTTCAATAACAGCCAATGGTCCAAACATAATATAATAACGCCTGATCTCACGCATTGGCCGTATTTACTTTTATAACAATTCAGCGCTTCGATTAAAAATTCTTAGGTCACATCCCGATAGTCCGCCATTTCTGTCGCTGATTCGATTCGCCGGGCTTTATAGGATCTGATGATCCCGGATAAGCCAGTCATC
>CALWEE010000154.1 GCA_944376975.1 uncultured Lachnospiraceae bacterium | reverse complement strand
GGCGATCCCCGCGTGGCGGCACCGTGCCAACAGTCCGAGCGTCTTGCTCGTAGGAATCTGAGACGCTTCATCCAGTATCAGATGATCGAACGCGATCTTTCCCGGATCCAGATAAAGGGGCGCGGTCAGCGGACTGACCATGACGCAGGGCGTCAGCGCCAAGATCAGCGGACCGCAAAGGTCAAAGATCTGGCGCAGGCTCGTGCCTTTGCCGCCGCTTTCGATGATCTTTTTAAGATCGGTCTTTTGTTTCTGCATATCCGGGTCTTTGAGCAGCTTCCTTATACGGCTGATGTGGGCCGCGCGGATATGGCCCGCGGCCATCTTCTCCATCCGTTCCCGCATCTCTTTGTATTTTTCGACCACATATCCGAAATGTCCGCCGGAAAAACGTTTCAGATCCGCATGGCTTTCATAAAGGTTCCGGATCATCCGCCCGCTGGCATACCCCGCGAAATCTCTGTTCAGCCGTTCTTTGGACGCGCCTTCCTCCCACATGTCCACCCAGGGGCCAAGCCCCGCCTCCAGACAGGCCTTGCGTATCTTTTGATAGCGGCTCCATTCCGGCAGCCGATAGAGCCCGTCAAGCCACCGTCCCGCGACCTGGCGCGCTTCTTCCGGCGCTTTCTCACGCGTACAGATCCCGGAGGCGTCGCTTAAAAGACGGGTCAGTCCCTGTTCTGCCCTTAAGGCTGATCCTATTATAGCCGCCTTTGTTTCCAACTCTCCCCTGTCACTTTCCTCAAGGTTTACATAACTTTCATTTTCCAACCCTTTCGGGAAATATTTTTTCAGGATCTCTCGCATACGCGCAGTCCCTTCCAGATCGAGGGGCAGCGTAAAATCCGGTCTGGTTTTGGACCGGTCACCCGCCAGCCGGGACGCGGTCTTTAACAGTTCCGTCACTTCTTTGTCTGAGGCAAGGCTTCTTCCCGCCGCGTTGGACACCTGCCGGCGGATGGCGTTTTTCCGGAGCCGTTTCAGCGGGCCGGTCCGCCACCGGATCTCCTGCCATTCTTTGTGCAGTTCCGTTACCGGCAGCGCCATCAGGCCATCCCCTGCGGCGCCAAGCAGCTTCCGGCGCGCCGCCGTATAGCTGAGCCATTCCGCCCATATTTCCAGTTTCTTTTCCAGATCTTTCTCATAACGGAGGGATTTCGGTATCTGAAGGAACACCCGTTTACGATGGATGTCCCGCAGACATTTTGCCGGGGTTTCCTCCCGTGTTTCCGGCACGGTCCGTCCAAGTTCTTCCATGGCCGCGATGAACCGCTCCAACGCGGCCCTCAGCTGACAGCGGGTATCCGATCCATCGTCCGCGAGGCACAGTCCGTGAAGCGGATGATCTTTCGCCCTGCCTGCCGCCTTTCCCGCCTCCGCCAGTTCATCCAGCAGGGAAACCAGCCCGTCCATGCCGCCTTCCAGAAGTTTTTCGTCCAATACCCGGGCTTCCTCCTGTCTTTCTTCCGGAAATGTCCGAAAATGTCCGGCGCCGTCATCCAGCCGGATATACAGGTCGATCCACTCGCCCAGGGTTTTCCCGCCGACGCTGTTTTCCGTAAAAAGGCCGCTGTCGTTTTCAAGGATCTCCCTGACGATCGCTTCCCGTTTCGCTTCTTCTTCATAGCCGTTTTCTTCCGGTCCTTCCATGCGCAGGACGCGGTCGAACAGAGTAAGGATCGCCTCTGTTTCCGACTGGCGTCCCAGTTCCTCCGGAAGGTAGAGACAAAAATCCGAAAGGCCCAGTTTCTCCATCCGGTCGTAGACCACGCGGAGCGCCGCCGCTTTCTGGGCCGCGAAAAGGACGGTCCGCCCCTGGCCGATCCCGTTGGCCAGCATGTTGGTGATGGTCTGGGACTTTCCTGTCCCCGGCGGCCCATAAAGGACCATGGAAAGGCATTGAAGGAACGCTCGGACCGCTTTTTGCTGAGTTTCGTCCGCCGCGGCTGGGAACAGTGCCTCCTCCATTTCTGACTTCTGGTCATTTACTTCTTTCCTCAGCACGCCCTCTTTTATGCTTCCGACCAGAGGATGTTCAAGAAAAGTCTTTCCCCATTCGACCAGTTCCTGCCACATGAGATACTGGGAAAAGGGAAACAGCCCCAGGCAGACCGGTTCATGCACATCCAGATCCGGTTCGCCTTCAAGGGCGATCCGCAGATTTTTAAACACGGCCTCCAGATCCGGATAGCCGTCCCGCCCAAGCGGCTCCGGCATGATCCCGTCCGGCCGTTTGTCGAACCGCTGCCGGAGCAGTTCCAGGACCGCGGCGTTGAAAAAGATGGATCCGCCGCTGTGTTCCACCTTATACCGGCGACCGTCTTTACAAAACCGGGCCGGCAGCATGAGCAGCGGCGCTTCATAGCGTTTCCCGCTTTTTTCATCCTTCCACCGAAGCGTTCCGAAAGTGATATATAAAATACCGGCGCCTTTGTCCTCCCGCCACTGCCTGTCACGGCTCCGAAGGGCGGACAGCGCCTTTTTGAGCGTCGCGTCGGTGTACGTGGTATGAAGGATCCCCTGTTTCATGTTTTCAATGACGATGTTCTGGCACGCGTAAACGCCGCAGGCTTTTTCAAACAGGGGCCGGCTTCTTTTTGTCTCGCCGAAATCCTGGGGACAGGCCTCCACCGCGAAACTTTCTCCCCGGCAAAGCCTTCGGTAAAGGTCTCCCGGATCCACGGTCAAAAGCAGCATGGCGCCCCGTCCCTGAGAGGAAACGGGGATGTTTAAAAGCGGCGAGCGGGCCGTCATGTCGAGGAGCCTGTTCTGCCACCGTTTCAGCCTGTCCGGCGTTTCGTAGGCCTTTGTCGGGCCATCGTCTTCCTTTCCGCCGTCAAGATGGACCTTTTCCACCTTCCCGGTCTCCTTATCCGGCACAACGTCGATCCGGGTCGTCATAAGCCGTGAAGGCAGCGGCGCGACGCCCCCTTGTCTCGCCCGGTAAACGTCCAGGGACGGTTCCAGTTTATCCAGCCTCGCAAGCCGTTTCCCGGCTGAAGCCACCGCCTCTTCAAACGTGGCGTCCAGGCCTTTCCGGGCCAGCGTACATTCAAATACGACGATCTGGCCGATCCCTTTCGCCATCCGCTTATGCAGTTCCCCGATATCGGTAAATACCGGCTGAGCAAAACTTTTTTCCTCATTGAAAAATCCGGCCATGGCATGGTCTTTCAGGATGATGATCAGCGGGCGCAGTCCCATTCCTTCAAGAAGGGAAGCAAAAAGCAGGGTCATATCCATACAGTTTCCCTGTTTTTCCCGAAGGATCTCATCCACCAGGCGGATGCGCTGATGGCCCGCCAGACTGGAAGGTTTGCCCGTGACATAGCGGATCTCCTGTTCTTTTACCGCCTGGAACATGCAGGCGGCCATTTCCATCCGTCCTTCCTTTGTCCCCAGATAGCCGTCGATATCGTAATTGCCGTAGCGTTTTCCTCTCAGTTCGCCGATCCGGGAAAGCAGACGGACAATCAGGGGATGATTGGGCTGGACATACGCCGCGCTGATCGCCCTGTCGCGGCTTTGGTGGCTGATCTCGTCAAACGGCCGCAGTTCCACCGTATGATCGTGTTCGCTCAACGTCTCCCGCCCGCTGACCAGCCGCGCTTTTACGGTGGCGAAAACCGCTTCCGTATAATTGGCCAGACGGCCCGCTTCATAGTCCAGGCAGATATTTTCCAGGCTGACGCTTTCGCCTGCCGCAAGCGGCGGCACCTCCACCGACTTGGGCCTGAAAAATTCCGGTTCCGATGAAAATTCCAGCCGGCTCTTTCCAACAGGCTCTTTCCCCGTATTTTTGATACGGATGCCGCTGATGAAGGGCACCTGATTGATGGCCTGCGCGTAATGGAACCGTTCCGGCACACATAATCTAACGGATACGCTCATGCGTCTCCCTCCTCTCTTATAAGCGAAACAGGCTCTGACCGGGTATAACGTTCTTTATCGCCAAACACGATCACAGCCCGGCCTGCTCCCGCGCCCTGGATACCCACATAGTATCTTCCCCGGATATCCGGATTGGTCATCTTCACGCGAAAATCCCGGCGTCCGTTCCCGTCTTCCAAAAACATCCAAAGATGTCCTTCCGGCATATCCGCTTTGGCCACCGCATTTTCAAAACTCCGCTTTGACCAGAGGATCCGGTCTTCACAAACATCTTCCGTCCGGAACAGGCGGATCTCTTCTTTCAGTTCCAGAGCAGACAGCTCGCGCCGCGCCGCGTCTTTTCTGTACCGATAGGCTTTGATGCCGATGACGCCGTTTTTAACGTTCTTTTTCCGGTAATCTTTCGCCATTGCCTCAAGGGCTTTTTTCCCGTCCCCCGATCCCGTCATATAGATAACGGGAAAACCGCAGGCCGGGCATCGTCCCCGTCCGGCCTCCATCGTGTGTCCGCACGCCGCGCATTTCATACGCCGTCACTTCCTTCCTCCGCCAGAGCGATGACCATCCTGTAGCTTTCTTCACATTCAGCCATCCTGCTTTCCACGACATTCAGCTTTTCTTCAAAATACCTGCCGCAGTCGTCCATCTCCCGCCACGGCCCGGCGCCTTCCAGCACGTTCAGGTCCCCAAGATCGTCCATAAGCGTTTTTTTCGCTTCCCGAAGCGTTTCTACCCGTCTTCGCAGACGCTTGTATTCCGCTTCCCACTGGCCGGCCTCCATTCCTTTGAACCATTGCTCTAGACCGTCCATCTCCTCCAGGCACTAGCCGATTGTATATTCAGTTT
>CALWEE010000153.1 GCA_944376975.1 uncultured Lachnospiraceae bacterium | reverse complement strand
AGTGGTCTTTGTTGGCGGCAACGACCGCTTCTTCCAGGCCGTTTTCCCGAAGCCACGCCAGATCGCTCATCGTATTCTTGCTTCCCGGTATCACGATCAGGTCCGGCCGGTCCGCGCCTTTTAAAAGCGCGGCTTTATCCACATAACGCATGGACACGTTTTCCAGCCGTTCAAACGGCGTAAAGTCCGTAAAATTGGAAATATGGGGCAGGCGGATGACCGCCACGTCCAGCCCTTCGCCGGCCTTTTGGCGCACCTTCAGATGATCCGACAGGCTGTCTTCGTCATCCAGATCCACGGAAAGCATGGGCACCACGCCCGCCACCGGTATGCCTGTCAAACCTTCGATCATATCAAGCCCCGGTCTTAATATATCCACGTCTCCGCGGAATTTATTGATGATGAGCCCTTTTACCCGCGCCTGTTCCTCCGGTTCCAGCAGTTTGACCGTACCGTAAAGGGACGCGAAGACACCGCCCCTGTCGATATCGCCTGCCAGAAGGACCGGCGCGTCCAGCATGCGGGCCAGACCCATATTGACGATATCGTTTTCTTTCAGATTGATCTCGGCCGGGCTGCCGGCCCCTTCCACGACGATGATATCATACGCTTCTTCCAGTCTGTGATACGCCGCCAGGATATCCGGTATCAGCTGTTTTTTATATCGGAAATAGTCGGCCGCGCTCATCTGGCCCCTGATCTCGCCGCCGACGATCACCTGGGAACCGGTATGGCTGGTCGGTTTGAGCAGTATGGGATTCATGTCCACCGTCGGAGAAATCTTCGCCGCCTCCGCCTGCATCACCTGCGCCCGTCCCATTTCCAGCCCTTCGTCCGTTATGAAGGAATTGAGGGCCATGTTCTGGGATTTGAACGGCGCCGTCCGGTATCCGTCCTGCCAGAAGATGCGGCACAGGGCCGCCGTCAGAAAACTTTTTCCCGAATTGGACATCGTGCCCTGGATCATGATCACCTTCGCCATCAGCGTTCACCTATGACCAGTTCCACCGGACAGTGATCGGAGCCGAAGATCTCCGGATGGATCGCGGCGCCCTCGAGCCGGTCCTTCAGGCTTTCCGATACGAGGAAATAGTCGATGCGCCATCCCGCGTTGTTCTTCCGGGCGTTGAACCGATAAGACCACCAGGAATAGGCGCCGGTCCTGTCCGGATAAAAATACCGGAACGTATCGATAAACCCGGCTTCCAGAAGCTCGGTCATCTTGCCTCTTTCCTCGTCGCTGAACCCGGCGTTTTTATGGTTCGTCTTGGGATTTTTCAGATCGATCTCCTCATGGGCCACGTTCATATCGCCGCAGGCGATGACCGGTTTTTTTGTCTCAAGCGTTTTCAGATAATGGCGGAACGCGTCCTCCCATTCCATACGGTAAGGCAGGCGCGCCAGCCCGTCTTTGGAATTGGGCGTATACACGTTGACCAGATAAAAATCTTCGTATTCCAGGGTGATGACCCGACCCTCCGTATCATGTTCTTCCAGTCCCATCCCATAGCAAACAGACAGCGGCTCTTTTTTCGTAAAGACGGCCGTCCCCGAATAACCCTTTCTCAGGGCGTAGTTCCAGTACATATGGTATCCCGGCAGATCAAGGTCGATCTGCCCTTCCTGAAGCTTGGTCTCCTGGATGGAAAACACGTCCGCGTCCAGGGCTTTGAAGCTTTCTGTAAATCCTTTATTGACAGCGGCCCGCAGGCCGTTCACGTTCCATGAGATCAGTTTCACCTGTCATCCTCCTTTTTTCCCGCCTTGGCAGGATCGTTCATCTTTTCCTGTGTTTTTATCAATCCGCCCAGGCACGCCACCAGACGGACGTTTTCTTCATGGGTCCGGACGCCGATCCGGTAATAGTCTTTCCCCAGGCCTTCATAATTGTCGCAGGTCCGTATCATGATGCCCTTTTCCAGAAGTTTTTCGTACAGCCGGTCTTCTCCCGGAATACGAAAAAGCAGATAATTGGCTTTGCCCCGCACGGTCTGTATGCCGAGGGCTCCTAAAGCGTTCATGAGATATTCCCGTTCCCTGGCCACGCAGGCCACCACCTCCCGGACATGATCGTCCGCCTTTAGCGCTGCCAGACCGGCGGCTTCCGCCACGCAGTTCACGTTCCAGTCACAGCCGAAACGGTCGGCCGCCTGGCACAGCCTTTCATCGGAACAGAGCATATAGCCGAGACGGAGACCGGCGATGCCGAACATCTTCGTAAACGATTTCAGAAGGACCATGCCCGGATAACGCTCCAGCCGGTCTTCCATGGAAACCCTTTCCGGCTCCTTCGTAAATTCCAGGAAACATTCATCGACGAGCAGTTTGGCGCCCACGTCGGCGCACCGTTTGCCGACCGCTTCCATCAGGTTTTTCGGGATCAGCCGGCCGGTGGGATTATTGGGATTGCATAAGATGACCAGATCGGTGGACCGGGTGATCTTTTCCAGTATATCTTCCCGCACGTCAAAATCTTCATGGGAAAGCCGGTAATGATCGATCCGGCAGGATACGCACCGGAGCGCGGAAGCGTATTCCACGAATGTGGGCGCCAGTAGGAGCGCCTTTTCCGGTTTAAGGGCAAAGACAAGGCGGAAGATCAGGTCGGAAGCGCCGTTCCCGCAGCAGACCCAGGACGCGGGGATATGATGCTTTTTGCCGATCGCTTCCCTCAGCCGCTTTTTGCTCAGATCCGGATACATTCCCGCCCGGTCCAGGCTGTCTTCCATGGCTTTCCTGATCGTTTCCGGTATGCCCAAAGGCGTTACGTTCACGGAAAAATCCAGAAGCCTCTCCTCCGGAATGCCGGAGCGCTGACTGGCGCCGGCCATATCGCCTCCATGTTCCATCTTCATATGTCATCCTCCTGCCTGTCGGTCATTCTGTCTGTCCGATCGTTCCGTCGATCGTATTTATGGTGTGATGGACCGCGTCCAGCACGTCTTTCAGCCGTCCGGCTTCCATCTGGCCCGGAGCGGACGTCCGTCCCACCGCGCCAAAGGTCATGGCCGACCCGAAACTTTCGCCGCACAGCCGGCTCATCAGCCCAAGGCCGCCCATGGCCATGGTCACGAGGGGTTTCTTAACGGGAGCGTCATACACTTCCGCCGTGGCTTCCAAAAGAGTCAGCGTGTCTTTTCGTGAAACCGGCATGACCGCGATCTTCAGTATGTCGGCTCCCGCCGCGTCCATTGCCCAAAGCCGCCGGACGATCGCGTCTTTTTCCGGCGTCTTTTTAAAATCATGATTGGACGCCAGTACGTAAACGCCTTTTCGTCTGAGGCGCCCGATCAGATCGTGTATCCTTTCAGATATCACCGGACCGTCCATGAACACCTCCACATCCACGATATCGCAGATGCCGCAGGCCGCGGCCGCTTCCGCCATGGCCGCGTAATCCTGGAACGCTATGTCGCTGACGCCGCCTTCCTTTTTTGTCCGGAAAGTAAAGATCAGGGGCTTTTCGCCCAGGATACGGCCGAGCTCTTTCAAGACATTCAAAAGCCGGCCGGTATCTTTCGCGCCGATAAAGGCGTCCGCCCGAAATTCCACCAGCTCCGCCGGCGAATCGGCCGCCCGGCGCGCCTGGGAGACGATCACTCCTTCTGTTTCTCCCATAACAGGGACGCATATCTTCGGCCGGCCTTCGCCCAGGCAGACCTGTTTTATGTTCAATGGATACATGCGCCATCCTCCCGCATTGACTTTTCTATTCATTTATTCTAATATTTTAATAGTGATTTTTCAATAGAAACCCGATTTTTGGATCCGGGCTCTTTTTACGCCCGGGGAAAGGAGCCGATATATGCCTTATGAGATCACCGGCCATACTGTCCTTACCGGGCTTTTGGGCAGCCCTGTAGCCCACAGTATCTCGCCCATGATGCACAATGAATCGTTTAAAGTCCTCGGCCTTGATTACGCTTATCTGGCTTTCGACGTGGATACGGATCACTTAAAGACCGCCGTGGAAGGTCTGAAAGCGCTGGGCGTCCGGGGCTTTAACCTGACCATGCCGGATAAAAACCTGATGGCCGCCTACTGCGACCGGCTCTCCCCTGCCGCCGAGATCATCGGCGCGGTGAACACGGTCGTCAACGACAACGGCATACTGACCGGCCATACCACAGACGGGACCGGCTATATGGAAGCCGCGAAAGACGCCGGCTATGACCTGACGGGCAAGACCATGACCCTTCTCGGCGGCGGCGGCGCGGCGACCGCCATCTGTGTCCAGGCCGCCATCGACGGCCTTGAAAAGATCCACGTCTTCAACCGGAAAGACGCATTCTTCCAACGGCTTCAGTCGCTGGTCGATACGATCAACGCAAGGACCCATTGCCGCGTCCTTCTCCACGATCTGGCCGATACCCACGCCCTCGCAGGCGCCATCGGCGAAAGCCACATACTGACCAACGCCACGTCCGTCGGCATGGCTCCGGATACGGACGCCTGCCTGATAACCGACCCGGCCCTGCTGCGTCCGGACCTGATCGTATCGGACGTGATCTACAACCCGCGGGAAACCCGGCTGCTCAAAATGGCGAAAAAAGCCGGCTGCCCCACCTTCAACGGCATGTACATGCTGCTTTACCAGGGCGCCGCGGCTTTTAAGCTGTGGACCGGTCAGGACATGCCCATCGCCCACATCAAAGAAAAATACTTTTCCTGAAAAAAAGACCGCCCGGCATCAAACGGGCGGTTATCTTTTCACCTGTAAGATCAACGGACCTGTATATCCGCTTTCCGGGCAATATCGAACCGGTT